>NZ_JBFAHW010000090.1:0-43493 GCF_040654355.1 Streptomyces sp. NPDC050704
CGCCCCGAAGGGGCGCGGGGAACTGCGCGACCGGCCACGACGGTGCCGCAGGCGGCCGACGGCACAGCGCGGCACTTCCAGCGGAGCGCTCAGCGTCGCCGCTGCATGAAGTACGCCCCACACAACGCACCGATCGCCGCCGTGCCGAGCAGCGCCATCCACAGGGGCATCGTGACCTCGGGAATCAGCACGCGGATCTTCGTGGTGCGGGTGTTCCCGAAGATGAAGACCAGGGCGAAGACGCCGAGCACGATGACGGCGATCCGGCCGGGGGTCAGCAGACTCCTGGCGCCGGTCCCGCCGCCACTGCCGCGCTTCGAGGACTTCGAGGTCTTCGGGCTCATGCAATCAGGATGGGCTCAGGAGCGGGGGTTGCGCGCGGCGAGGGGGTTCCTCCGGGTGAGACCCGCGCCGTGACCGCCGGGGGCCCGAGGCGTCAGGCCAACGCCGGCGCGTCCAGCGTCAGCGTCGCCGTGCCCGCGCCTGCGTCCAGCTCGGCCCGCACCCCGAACGGAATCGTCAGCGCCCCTTCCCCGTGCCCGAACCCGAACTCCTCGGCGATCGGCACCCCGAGCCCGCCGAGCCGGTCGAGGACGAGGGCCCGCACCCGGTCGTACGGGTCGCACCGCTCCCAGGAGCCGAGCAGGATCCCGGCGACCCCGTCGAGCCAGCCCGCGCGCAGGAGTTGGGTGAGGTAGCGGTCCAGGCGGTACGTCTCCTCGCCGACGTCCTCGATGCAGAGCAGGCCGCCGCTCGCCGAGGTCCGGGCGTGCGGTGCGCCGAGGTCGGCGGCGAGCAGGGAGAGGCAGCCGCCGAGGAGGACGCCGCGGGCCCGGCCCGGTACCAGGGCGCGTCCGGTCGAGGTGATGGTCCGCACCGACTCAGGGTCGAAGAGCGTCGCCCGGAGGTGCTCCTGGGCCCGGGCGCTCTTGATGAAGTCGACGCCCGCGGCCATCGGGCCGTGCAGTGTCACGAGCCCCATGCGCGTCGCGAACGCCTCGTGCAGGGCCGTGATGTCGCTGAAGCCGAGGAACACCTTGGGTCCCGCGGCCCGCATCGCGTCCCAGTCGAGCAGGTCGGCCATGCGCTGCGCGCCGTACCCGCCGCGGGCGCACAGCACCGCGTCGACGGCCGGGTCGCACCAGGCCGCCTGGAGGTCGGCGGCCCGGTCGGTGTCCGAGCCCGCGAGGTAGTCGAACTCCCCGTGCCGGTCCAGGACATGGGGCGTGGCGAGGGGCTCCAGGTCCCAGCCGCGGAGGATGTCGAGCCCCGCCTGGAGCCGCTCCTCGGGCACCGGCCCGCTGGGCGCGACGACGGCGACACGGGCACCGGGGGCCAGGCGCCGGGGTCTTACGAGTTCCTTCACGCGGTGTGTTCCTTCAGGTGGTACTTCGAGTGGTACTTCGAGTGGTCTTTCAGTCGGCTCTTCACTTGGCTAGCTCCAGGGTGGGGATGCCGGGCGGATTCAGGCCGAACACCTGGGCGTACAGGGAGAGTTCGGACTCCAGGACCCGCACCATCGTGTCCGCGCGCCGGAAACCGTGGCCCTCTCCCTCGAAGGCGATGTAGGCATGCGGCACGCGCCGCGCCTGCTGCTCCATCCCGGCCAGGAAGCGCTCACACTGGGCGGGCGGGCAGATGACGTCGTCGAGGCCCTGGAGGAGCAGGAAGGGCGTGGTGACGCGGTCGGCGTGCTCGGTGGGCGAGCGCTCGGCGTACCGTCCGGGGACCTCGGCGAGCGGTCCGACCAGGGTCTCCAGGTACTGGGACTCGAAGTCGTGGGTCTCGCCCCCGGCCCAGGCCGCCAGGTCGAGGATGGGGTAGAGGATCGTCCCGCAGGCGTACACCTCGGTGCTCACCAGGGACGCGGCCGTGGTCCAGCCGCCCGCGCTGCCGCCGCGGATGGCGAGCCGGTCGCGGTCGGCCGTGCCCTCCTCGGCGAGGGCGAGCGCGACGGCCGCGCAGTCCTCGACGTCCACGACGCCCCACTGCTCGCGCAGCCGGTTGCGGTACTCGCGGCCGTACCCGGTGGATCCGCCGTAGTTGACCTCGGCGACACCGATGCCGCGCGAGGTGAAGTAGGCGATCTGCAGGTCGAGGACGAGCGGGGCGCGGTCCGTGGGACCGCCGTGCGCCCAGACGACGTACGGCGGGAGTTCGTCGCCGGGTGCGACATGGCCGGGGTGGTGCGGCGGGTAGATGTGCGCGTGGACCTCGCGCCCGGCGGGCCCGATGAAGGTGCGGATCTGCGGTTCCGGGTAGTACGCGGGGTCCACCGGGTCGCTGTGCGCGGCGCCGATGACGCGCGCCCGGCCGGTGCGGGCGTCCAGCTCGACGACCTCCCACGCGCTGCGCGGGCTGGCCGCGATGGCGGCGACTCGGCTGCCGTCGACCGCGAGGACGGGCGAGTAGTCGGTCCACGGTCCGGCCGCGTCGACGACCTCGCCGGTCTCCGGGTCGAGGATGCCGAGCGCGCTGGCGCCCCGGCCGTGCACGACGGCGATCAGCCCGCTCTCCAGCGGCGCGAACCAGCGGCGGCCGATCGTCCACAGCGGCCCGCCGAACTCCTCCTCGCGCGAGCAGAGAGGTGCGGCAGGCCCGCTGCCGGCGGCGCGGTAGAGGTTCCACCAGCCGGTGCGGTCGCTGGAGTACAGGAGGGACCCGTCGGGGGCCCAGTCGGCCTGGGCGATCGACTCCTGCGGGCCGCCCGCGGCCGGCCGGGCCCGCCGCAGCGTCCCGTCGGGAGCCACGTCGGCGACCATCAGCTCGGTCCCGTCCCACGGCATCCGCGGGTGGTCCCAGGCGAGCCAGGCGGCGCGCGTTCCGTCGGGCGAGAGCCGGGGCCCGGTGACGAACCGGTGCGGCCCGTCGGTGAGTTCGCGCACCGCGTCCCGGTCCTGGGCCGCCGAGCCGTCCAGCGGAACCGCCGCGACGACCCGCCGGACATCGGTGGGCCCGTCGCCGGTGAACTCCTCCAGTACGCACCAGACTTCGCCCCGCTCCAGGTGCAACCGCGGGTCCACCCAACGCAGTCCGCCGCCCACCGGCGACACGGGCGTCAGGGGGCGCGGCTCGCCGCCCTCGTACGCGTACAGCCGCTGGTCGGCGAAGTTGACGAAGACCACCAGCGGCCCGTCCTCGCGCATCGCCCCGGCCCAGGGCTGTCCGCCGTACTCGATGACGCGGCTGCGGACGTTCCACGGAGCGGGCAGCACCGTCTCCTCGGTGCCGTCGGCGCGGCGGCGTACCAGGGTGCGGCGGCCACCCTCGGTGGGCCGGGGCTCGATCCACCAGGCCTCGTCGCCGACGAAGCCGACGTGGTCGGGGTGCCCGTCGTGCGCGGCGGCGAGCGACGCGTCGATGGGTGAGGGCCAGGAACCGTAGGCCAGGGTCTGCACGTTGTCCCCCATTTTCCCTAGGCCGTGCGCAGAAAGCGGTCGAGCACGCGGACGCCGAAATGCAGCGCCTCGACCGGCACCCGCTCGTCCACTCCGTGGAAGAGGGCCTGGTAGTCGAAGCCCTCGGGGAGCTTCAGCGGCGTGAACCCGTATCCGGTGATGCCCAGGCGCGAGAACTGCTTGGCGTCCGTGCCGCCCGACATGCAGTACGGCACGACATACCCCTCGGGCGCGAACTCCTCCACGGCGGCGCGCATCCGCGCATACGTCGTCGAGTCCACCGGCGCCTGGAGGGCCACCTCACGGTGCTGGTACTCCCACTCCACGTCCGGTCCGGTGAGCTGGTCAAGGGTCGCGCGGAACTCGTCCTCGGCGCCGGACAGATAGCGGCCGTCCACATACGCGACGGCTTCGCCCGGAATCACGTTGATCTTGTAACCGGCGTTGAGCATGGTGGGGTTGGCGCTGTTGCGCACGGTCGCCTCGACGAGGGCGGCGGCGGGACCGAGCTTGCCGAGGAGTCCGTCGACATCGTCGAGGTCGGCCTTGATGCCGTACAGGGCGGCCATTTCGGTGAGTGCCGCACTGACCGTCGGGGTGAGCCGGACGGGCCACTCGTGGGCGCCGATCCGCGCGATCGCGGCGGCCAGCCGGGTCACGGCGTTGTCCCGGTTCACCTTGGAACCGTGGCCCGCTCTACCGCGTGCGGTGAGCTTCAGCCAGCCGGTGCCGCGCTCCCCGGCCGCGAGGGGATACAGCTCGCGCCCGGTGCCGTCGTGGAAGGTGAACGCCCCGGACTCGCTGATGCCCTCGGTGCAGCCCTCGAAGAGCCCCGGATGCCGGTCGGCGAGGAAGCCCGAACCGTCCTCGGCGCTCGCCTCCTCGTCCGCGGTGAAGGCGATGACCATGTCGCGGCGGGGGCGTACGCCGGTACGCGCCCATTGCCGTACGACCGCGAGGATCATCGCGTCCATGTTCTTCATGTCGACCGCGCCCCGGCCCCAGACGACCCCGTCGCGGATCTCCCCGGAGAACGGGTGCACGCTCCAGTCCTCCGCCTGCGCCGGTACGACGTCCAGGTGACCGTGCAGGAGCAGCGCGTCGGCGGACGGGTCGGTGCCCTCAAGTCGCGCGACGACGTTCGTACGCCCCTTGGTGCGCTCCAGCAGGGTCGGCTCCAGGCCCGCCTCGGCGAGCCGCGCGGCGGCGTACTCGGCGGCCGGCCTCTCCTGGCAGTCCCCGCCGCCGCGGTTGGTGGTGTCGATGCGGATGAGGTCGGAGGTGAACCGCACGACCTCGTCCAGCGCCTGCTCGTCGACCGGGTGCTCGTCAGCCATACGTCTCCTCCACGGCGGCCGAGACGATCGTGGTGACCGCCTTGAAAGTACGGATGCCTTCGTACATGGTCGGGCTGGTGTACGCGACCTTGCGTTCCCCCGTCCGCTCGACGCCCGGGACGACGGTGGCCGCCATCGCGAGATGTTCGGCGTCGAACTCCAGGGCCACGGTGAAGGGGCCGCCGTCCACGGGCGCGTGCCGTACCGCGAGCTGGGCCGCCTCCTTGGCCGCCGCCCGGATGTCCGACGCCGTGCGCGCCGGTGTACGGCACACGGCCGCGTACCGCGAGACATGGTCCTTGACGGCGACCTTCAGTGCCTCGGGCGCGTAGCCGAGCGCGTCCTCGCAGGCCACGTCGTCGCCGGTGACCAGGACGACGGGGACGCCGTACTCGGCGACGACGTGTGCGTTGAGCAGGCCCTCGCTGGCGCGGACGTCGTTGATCCACACGCCGGTGATCGAGTTGGCGAGGTAGGTGTGGGCGAGGACGCCCTCCATGCCCGCTCCCGCGTGGTAGCCGACGAACGCGATGCCGTCGACGTCGCCGTGCTGCACGCCCTCCACCATGGACAGCGACTTGTGCCGCCCGGTGAGCATCTGGGCCCGCTCGTCGAGCTGCTCCAGGAGCAGGTTGCGCATGGTCCAGTGGGCCTCGTTGACGAGGACCTCGTCGGCGCCGCCGTCGAGGAAGCCGAGGACGGCGGCGTTCACGTCCGAGGTGAACATCGACCGGCACCGCTCCCACTGCGGGGTGCCCGGCAGCACGTCGGCCGGCCAGGTCACGCCGGTGGCGCCCTCCATGTCGGCACTGATGAGGATCTTTACCATGCTCCAGTTGTATCGCAGTCGGGTTGAGGCCCACAGGGGCGGGCGGTCAGGTGGACGAACCCACCGAAACCTTCATTCGGCCGTCGGCGTACTCCTGGTCCACGGTGATGGTCGTGCCACCGAGACCGCGGAAGACCGGGACGCCGGGCCGGGACCGGATGGTCGTCTCCACTCCGTTCAGGTGGAAGGTGAGCGGGGCGGTGGGCCGTCGGCCGAAGGGGGCGTCGTACGACTGGAGGCGGCCCCGGATCACGGCTCCCGAGGTGTCCCGGGCGGGCTCGGCGTGTGCGTCGACCGGCAGGATCTGGCCGTGACCGCCGTTCGCCTTGGTCCTGTTGTCCCGGTACTTGGTGTTCCAGTACCAGATCAGCGCGCCGGTCTCGTAGTGCAGCCGCTCCTTGAGCCGGGGCTTCGTGGAGCGCCAACCCAGCTGGAACGGACCCGACTTGAGGTACCTGTCCTCGCCGGTGTCCTGCCGGTTCTCGACGAGGTAGTAGCGGGCGTTGCCGTCCGTGTCCGCGGGGAGCTTCACCAGCAGGGCTTCCCTGCCCTTCGTCGCGGAGTCCACCGACAGCGGGTTCAGGGTGACCGAGGCGGCGGTGGCGGCTCTCACCGTCGCATGGTCGAGCCAGCCGAGCCGCAGCTTGGCCCAGGCTCCCAAGTCGCCCGGGTGGGCCGCCAGTTGGTCCGCTTCCGAAAGAAGAGACCCCTGCGCCATGACCGACCAGAAGCCGGTGGAGTTCTCGCCGCCCGAGGTGTCGTACAGGTCGGGCAGGCCCAGGTCGTGGCCGTACTCGTGGGCGAGGGTGCCCAGGCCCCGGTTCTCGTTGGTCATCGTGTAGTCGTTGGCCCAGACGCCGGAGTCGCCGATCTCGCTGCCGCCGTCCCGGTTGCCGTTGGCCGGGCCCAGCGTGGCGGAACCGGTCTGGAGATGGCTGACTGTTCCGCGGTGGGAGCCGAGGGCGTCGGTGCCGTTGACGCCGCCCCCGTTGGCCTGCGACTCGCCCGCGAACGTGAGCATCACGCGGTCGAGGTAGCCGTCGGGCTCGTTGAAGATCCCGTCCTTGTCGTAGTCGTTGCGGTCCCATGTGTCGTACGCGGAAAGGTACTTGGCCAGTGCGGCGGCGGTCAGGCCCGCCGCGCGCCGGTTCTCGTACCACTGGTCGAGGCCGTCGGTGACGAGCTGCTTGTTGCAGTAGTACGTCGAGATGGCGAGGCCGTTCTTCCGGCAGGCGTCGGTGCCGTAGTGCGCGAGGGTGTGGTCGACGCGGGTCCAGTCGTGGACGGTGCCGGTGATCGAGTAGGCGCCGCTGGACTGGCGGCGGTAGTACGAGGCGAGGGTGTCGCCCGTGCTGTCGCCCGTACTGCCGGCGGTGCCGAAGATCTGCCGCTGGTAGTAGGCCGGGCTGTAGTCCGGGGCCCACACCGTGGAGTTGTCGGTGGTGCGGTCGGGCTCGGGGATCTCGTTGTGCGCGTAGTCGGTGAACTCCACCGGCAGCACGAAGATCCGGTCCGAGGTCCGGGCGGTCTCGGCGTACGTACCCTTCTTGTACTCGATCCGCTGCGAGGAGCCCCGGGTCTCGGGCGCCACCTCACCGGCGGCGACCTTGGCGACGGCCAGGGCGCGGGCCCGCCGGGTCCGCTCGCCCGCCGTGCCCGGCAGGTCGTGGCCGAGTGCCTCCGCGTCGGGAGCGTCCGCGTGAGCCGCGGCCCTCGGAGAGGCGGTCGCGACGGCCGCGGAGACGCCCGAGACGGGTGCGGCCAGTGCGGCGGCGGAGACGGCGACGGCGACGGCGGCCAGGGATCTTCGGTTGCGCTTGCTCAACGTGCGTCCTCACTCGGGGGCGGCACTCAGGAGAGCATGCGTGTGCGGGCGGGGCGGGTCACCGTGAGCGTGTCGCCGCATAGGGCCCTTCTGATGGATCTCCGTGGGAGAAGGAGCGGCGTTCGGTGCGTGCTCTCGGTGTGCCGGACGGAAGTCCTCGATGGGGGTCCCCCCGCGCGAGCGAAGCCGAGCGTGGGGGAGGAGCTACTAGGGCTTGTGTCCGGTGCGGCGAGTGGGGGTCCCCCCGGCCGAAGGCTGGGGGAGCGTGCCGGGCGTCGCGACGCCGCGGAGATCCATCAGAAGGGCCCTAGGTCACCCGGCCGCCCACAGGCCCCGTACGTGTCCGAGGTGGCGCGTCATGACGGCCCGTACGGTCTCCTCGTCGCGGGCGATGAGCGCGTCGAGGATCTCCAGGTGCTCGGCGGCGGACGCCTCCAGGCGGCCCGCCTTCACCAGGGCGTGCAGGCCGTAGAGGCGGGAGCGCTTGCGGAGGTCGCGGACCACCTCGACCAGGTGCTCGTTGCCGGCGAGGGCGAGGAGGCCGAGATGGAACCGCATGTCCGCCTCGACGTGCGCGATGAGGTCACCGGTCGCGGCCGCCGTGACGCTCTCCAGCGCGGCCGGGCGCAACGCCTCCAGGGCGGCGGGATCGGCGGTGGCGGCGAGCGCCGCGGTCGTGGGGATCTCGATGAGCGAGCGGATGTGGGTGTACTCGTCCAGCTGCTTCTCGGAGACGGCCGTGACCCGGAAGCCCTTGTTGGGCACGGTGTCGACCAGGCCCTCCTTGGCAAGGTCGAGCAGCGCCTCGCGTACGGGGGTTGCCGAGACGCCGAAGCGGGCGGCGAGGGTCGGTGCGGAGTACACCTCGCCCGGGCGCAGTTCACCGGCGATCAGCGCGGCACGCAGGGCGTCCGCGACGCGCTCGCGGTAGCTGGGCTTCTTGCCGCCCAGCGTGGGCAGGGCGGGGGCGCTGGGACGCTGGGCGGGCATCGAGGTCTCTCCTTGGTGTGTGCGGTTTCCACCAGGCAGGCGGTTCTAGAGGACGAAGCCGGCCGGGAAGGGGTCGCTGGGGTCGAGCAGGTACTGGGCGGTGCCGGTCACCCAGGCGCGGCCCGTGAAGCTGGGCAGTACGGCCGGGATTCCGGCGACCTCGGTGGTGCCGAGGAGCCGGCCGGTGAAGTGCGTCCCGATGAAGGACTCGTTCAGGAACTCGGTGTGCAGGGGGAGTTCGCCGCGCGCGTGCAGTTGGGCCATGCGCGCGCTGGTGCCCGTCCCGCAGGGTGAGCGGTCGAACCAGCCGGGGTGGATCGCCATCGCGTGCCGCGAGTGCCGGGCGGTCGAGCCGGGGGCGACGAGGTGCACGTGGTGGCAGCCGCGGATGGAGGGGTCCTCGGGGTGGACGGGCTCCGCCTCCGCGTTGACGGCGTCCATCAACGACAGCCCGGCGGCGAGGATGTCGTCCTTGCGCTCCCGGTCGAAGGGCAACCCGAACTGGTCGAGCGGCAGGATCGCGTAGAAGTTGCCGCCGTACGCCAGGTCGTAGGTCACCGTCCGCCCGTCGGCGAGCTCGATCTTGCGGTCGAGGCCGACGGAGAAGGACGGCACGTTCTGGAGCGTGACCGCCTTGGCGGCCCCGTCCTCCACCGCGACCTCGGCGACGACGAGGCCGGCCGGGGTGTCGAGGCGGATGGTGGTCACCGGCTCGACGACCTCCACCATGCCGGTCTCGACGAGCACGGTCGCGACCCCGATGGTCCCGTGCCCGCACATCGGGAGATAGCCCGAGACCTCGATGTAGATGACGCCGTAGTCGCAGTCGGGACGGGTGGACGGCTGGAGGATCGCACCGCTCATCGCCGAGTGCCCGCGCGGCTCGTTCATCAGCAACTGCTTGATGTCGTCGCGGTGTTCACGGAAGTACAGGCGGCGTTCGTTCATGGTCGCACCCGGGACCGTGCCGATACCGCCGGTGATCACGCGGGTCGGCATGCCCTCGGTGTGCGAGTCGACGGCGTGCAGGACTAGTTTGCTGCGCACGGTCTGCCTCTCGTCGTTCGGGTCCTCGTTCGGGGATCAGGCGAGCCCGGCGGCGACGGCCCGCTCGGTGGCCTCGCGCACCGCCTTCTCCTGCTCGGGCGGCAACGGCACACGCGGCGCCCGCACCGGACCGCCGTGCCGCCCCACGATGTCCATCGACAACTTGATGGCCTGCACGAACTCGACCTTCGAGTCCCAGCGCAGCAGCGGGTGCAGCTGCCGGTAGAGCTTCCCGGCCGTGTCCAGGTCGCCCGCGACCGCGGCACGGTAGAGGGCGACGCTCGCGGCCGGCAGCGCGTTCGGGTAACCGGCGACCCAGCCCTTGGCACCGGCGACGGCGAGTTCCAGCAGGACGTCGTCGGCGCCGATCAACAGGTCCAGTTCCGGGGCGAGTTCGGCGATGCGGTAGGCACGGCGTACGTCGCCGGAGAACTCCTTGACGCCCTGGATGTACCCCTCGCCGTGCAGCTTCGCGAGCAGTTCGGGCACGAGGTCGACCTTGGTGTCGATGGGGTTGTTGTACGCCACGATCGGCACGCCCGCCTCGGCGACCTCCGCGTAGTGGGCGAGGACGGAGCGTTCGTCGGCGCGGTAGGCGTTCGGCGGCAGCAGCATCACGGAGGCGCAGCCCGCGTCGCGCGCCTGCTCGGCCCAACGGCGGGCCTCGGCCGAGCCGTAGGCCGCGACGCCCGGCATCACCCGCTCCCCGCCGATCGCGTCGACCGCGGTCTCCACGACCTTGGCCCGCTCCTCCGGGGTCAGCACCTGGTACTCGCCGAGCGAGCCGTTCGGTACCACGCCGTCGCAGCCGTTCTCGACGAGCCACGCGCAGTGGTCGGCGTACTTGTCGTAGGCGACGGAGAGGTCGTCGTTCAGCGGGAGGGCGGTGGCGACGAGGACGCCGCGCCAGGGGCGGTGGTCGGTCATGAGGACTCCTGTCCGATCAATGGGGGTGACCAATGGGGTGTGATCAAAGAGGTCTAACTGTTCACAGGGACTCACGGGCCGGGACTCACGGGGACTCACCGGGCTCGCGCGCCAGCACGCCGAGCGGCACCGGCCGGGCGAACGGCCGTCGCGAGGGCGTCTGAGGGCATCCGGCGAGCCCCGCCACCGCGGGGCCGCACATCCGCCCCTGACACCAGCCCATCCCGGCCCGGGTCAGCAGTTTCACCGTGCGTACGTCACCCGCGCCGAGTTCGTCGACGGCCTCCCGGATCGCGGAGGCGGGCACCTCCTCGCACCGGCACACGACGGTGTCGCCGGTGACCTGCTCGGCCCAATGGGCAGGCGGGGCACAGACGCTGTCGACGGCGTCGAAGAACTCCCGCAGTCCCGTACGCACCTTGGCGGCGGACGCGTACGAACCCCTCTCAGGTGTACGGGAGTTGAGGCGTGCGGCGACGGACAGTCCCGCGATCCGGCCCTCGGCCAGCGAGAGCACCGCACCGCCGATCCCCGTGGTCTCGCCGGCGGCCCACACTCCGGGCACATCGGTGCGCTGCTCGTCGTCCACGGCGACGTTCGGCCCGTCGAGACGGCAGCCGAGTGCCTCGGCGAGGTCGGTGTGCGGGAGCATGCCGTGGCCGACGGCGAGGGTGTCGCAGGGGATGCGCCGCTCGGTGCCCGGCCTGACCCGCCCGGCACCGTCGAGAGCGGCGACGGTCACGGCTTCGAGCCGGCCGGTGCCATGTGCCGCGACGACGGTGTGGCGGAGCCGGACCCTGACCCGGTGGCGCGCCAACTCGGCGGCGTACTGGGCGCCTTCGGCCAGCTTGGCGGGATGGGCGGCGAGGGTGCGGGCGTGCCGTACCAAGGACCTGGGGTCGGCGGACTCCACCAGGGCGACGACCTCCGCCCCGGCCGAGGCCAGCCCGACGGCGACGGGCAGCAGCAGCGGCCCGGTGCCGGCCACCACGGCGGTACGTCCCGGCAGCACGAGCCCGCCCTTCAGCATGGCCTGCGCCCCGCCCGCGGTGACCACTCCGGGGAGCGTCCAGCCGGGGAACGGCAGCACCTTCTCGTACCCCCCGGTGGCGAGCAGCACGGCGTCGGCGCGGACGGCGACGGACTCCTCCTGCTCGGGGCCGAAAAGAGCATGGACGCTGAAGACGTCGGAGACCTCGGAGTGCCGCTCCACGAACCAGACATGATGATCCGTCAGGTGTGTGATGCGACCCGCGGCGACATGCGTCGCGAGGCCGTCCCGGAGTCGTTCCCAGGTGCGCCACTGGTGGTGCAGAGCCTGCGGTCGGCGGGCGCCGAGTTCCGGGGCGGGCTGACGGTAGAACTGCCCGCCCGCCTCCGCGGCGGCGTCGACCAGTGTCACCCGTACACCGCGTCCGGCGGCGGCGAGGGCGGCCGTGAGTCCGGCGGGCCCCGCGCCGACCACCGCGAGGTGCGGCCGGTCGGCCATCGGGTCAGTCATCGTGACCGGTCCCTTCCTGTGTGCGGAGCACGTCCCCGGGCTCCACCCGCACCAGACAAGCCCGTTGATTCGTACGGCCGTTGACGCTCACCAGGCAGTCGAAGCACACCCCGATGCCGCAGAAGACACCGCGCGGCTCGCCGCTCCCCCGGGTCGTACGCCAGGACGTGATGCCCGCCGACCAGAGCGCGGCGGCGACCGTCTGGCCTGGCAGGACGGTGATCTCGCGGTCGTCGAAGGTGACGGTGAAGGCGGGACCGGGCCGGGCGTCCACCAGTTCCAGCGGGGTACGGGGCGTCACAGAACCTCCTCGGGGTCCTCGGGCGACGGGGCGGGAAAGCGGTCGGGGCGGAACGGCGCCAGATCCAGATCGGGCGTCTTGTCCGCCAGCACCTGCGCGATCAAGTGGCCCGACCCGGTGGCGAGCCCGATCCCGGCGCCCTCGTGCCCGCACGCGTGGAAGAGACCCGGCACGCGCGCGTCGGGCCCGATGGCGGGCAGATGGTCGGGCATGTACGGCCGGAAGCCGAGGTAGCCCCGCATGGCCTTCACTCCTGCCAGGAAGGGGAACAGCCTGGTGGCCCCGGCCGCCAGCGCCCGCGCGACGGGCAGCGAGAAGGAGCGGTCGAAGCCGACCCGCTCCCGGCTCGACCCGATCAGTACAGGCCCCGCCGCCGTGCCCTCCACCACCGGGGAGGTCTGCAACGCCGCCGAGTCGCTGGCCACGTCGGCGACATAGTCCGCGGCGTACACCTTGTGCCGCACCCTGCGCGGCAACGGCTCCGTGACGAGGACGAAGCCCCGCCGGGGCAGCACGGGCAGGGAGATCCCGGCCAGTGCGGCCAGCTCCCCGCCCCATGTCCCGGCCGCGTTGACGACCGCGGGTGCGTGGACCTCGCCCCGGGAGGTACGCACTCCGCGCACCGCCCCGGCCGCCGTGCGCAGCACCTCCGTGACCGTCGAGCCGGTCCGCAGTGTGGCGCCGGCCGCGCGGGCGAGTCGTACGAGATGGGCGGCGGCGAGCGTCGGCATCACCTGGGCGTCCTGTGGATAGAAGACCCCGCCCGCGAGCCCCTTCGCCAAGTAGGGCTCCAGTTCGTGCAGTTGACCGGCGTCGACGGGAACAGCCTCCACTCCGGCCGAGCGCTGCCCGGCGGCGAACCCCTCCAGCGCCGCGAGCCCCTCCGGCGCGGACGCCACGACTAGGCCACCCTTGGCCTCGTACTCGACGGCTCCGGCCACCCCGGGCTCGGCGGCGATGTCGGCCCACAACCGCCCGGAGAGCAGGGCCAGTTCGAGCTCCGGCCCAGGCTCCTTGTCCGAGACGAGCAAGTTCCCCTCACCCGAACCCGTCGTACCACCGGCCACCGGCCCCCGGTCCACCAGAACAACACACAGCCCCGCCCGAGCCGCATACAGGGCACTGGCCGCCCCCACCATCCCGGCCCCGACGACCACAACATCGCAGGTCAACGGCTTGGTCATGCCAGTACTATGTCACATACCTCTGCCGCGGCCAAGGGTGCCGCTGATGAGCGTGGTGGCCTCCTCCCGTCAGGGGCACCGCGGGAGCCCCGCGCCCCGTCAGGGGCGCGGGGAACTGCGCGACCAGCCCCCACACACCCGCAGCCGACAACCCGCCCTCAAGCCCTCACACGCTCAGCTACGCCCCGCCACCAACCACTTCGACGGCAACTCGATCCGCCGACCATCGTCACCGAACTCCGTGGTGACAAGCGGCAACTCCCCACTCGCCAGCACAGCAAGCCCAGCCACCCGCAAATACTCCGGCACCGCGGCATCAGCCACCTCACCAGGAGCGATCCCGTGCCGAAAGACGGGCGCGAGCTTGGCCGGCGGCCCACCAGGCCCTTGGGCAAGCCCGCGCAGGACGGCCCCCGCGGCCTCGGCGAGCTCGACAAGGAAGGCCCGGCCACGCTCACCGACGAGCGCGGCAAGACCATCGACCAGCGGCTGCCGATCATCGGTCTCGCACTGGTGCAGAACACCCCGCATATACACATTGACGTCACCGAGCTCGGCATGCAGCCTCTCGGCCTCACTCTTCTCGGCCGCGTCGAACAGCCGGTAGGCGACCTGGCCCGCCGGGTCCGCCTGCCGGGCATGGTCGAGGGCGGCGGCCGAGAGGTCGACGCCGACGACCCGCGGATAGCGGTCGGCGAGATACCGGGTCTGGGTGCCGTTTCCGCAGCCGAGGTCGACGAAGGGCAGGCCGGGAGCCGCCAGGTGCGGCTCGAACAACGGAAGATGGACGCCGATCGTGAGCGCGGGCTCGGCGTCCCAGAACACCGCCCCCTGATCGTCGGGGGCCTCGCGCCAGAAGCCCTCCCAGGCCTCCCTGTACCGAGTCGTCACGCTCATGCCAGCTCCCCAGGATGCGACCGCGAACCGCCCAAAAGTGACGGGCAGTCCGGTTTATCGCGCCCCGGGCAAAGCGACAAGCACATGGCGCATACCTTCACTGCTCATTCCACAGCCGTACGCGGATGCACGCCCCTCGCGCCCTTCGTGCCCTTCACGCCCCCGAGCGTCAGCGGCGCGGCACGGTCATCTCGAACCACACCGTCTTGCCGGAGTTCGTACGGCTGGTGCCCCACTCGCGCGCCAGGGTGCTGACCACACGCATCCCCCGCCCGACCTCGTCGAGCGGCCCCGCGCTGAGCAGGGTGGGCAGCGTGTGGTCGTCGTCCTCCACTTCGCACAGCAGTGTGTCGCCCCGGACCAGCCGGAGCTCGATCGGGCGACTGTGCGAGTGGCGGATGGCATTGGTGACAAGCTCGCTGACCATCAACTCGGCCTGCGGAGCCAGGGAGTTGAGGCCCCACTCGTGGAGCTGCTCACGGACCACCGCGCGCGCCCTGCCCGCCTCGACCGGGCTGAGCCCGATCCGCCACTGAGCGACGTCCGCGGGCTCGATGCCGTTGAGCCGGGCCATCAGGAGCGCGACGTCGTCCTTGCGGCCGCCGCCCTGGCCCGCTTCCGCGAACGTCACAGCGAGGGCGCGGATGATGGTGTCGCAGGCGTCGTCCATGGACGCGGCGGGGTGGGCGGCGGACTCGCAGAGCGCCGCGAGGCCGACACCGATGTCCTCGCCGCGCACCTCGACCAGTCCGTCGGTGCACATCACGAGCCGGTCGCCGGGCGCCACCCGGACCCGTACGGACTCGAAGGGCACACCGCCGACGCCGATGGGCGCGCCCGTCGGCAGGTCGAGCAGATCGCTGCGGCCGTCCTCGGCGCGCACCAACACCGGTGGTATGTGGCCCGCGTTGGCGATCTGCAGCTCGCTCGCGATGGGGTCGTACACCGCGTACAGGCAGGTCGCGAGGTAGTGCTCACCGAGGCGTTGCGCCAAGTCGTCGAGATTGCGCAGGAGTTGGGCGGGCGGCAGGTCGAGAGCGGCCATGGTCTGTACGGCGGTGCGCAACTGGCCCATCATCGCGGCCGAGTTGAGGCCGTGGCCCATCACGTCGCCGACGACGAGCGCGGTCCGTGACCCGGGCAGCTTGACCGAGTCGAACCAGTCGCCGCCGACCCGCCCCAGCAACGTACCCGGCAGATAGCGGGTGGCGATGTCGCAGCCGGCCATGCGCGGCGCGATGTGCGGCAGCATGCTGTCCTGGAGGGTCTCGGCGACGCTCTCCTGGTGCGTGTACATGCGGGCGTTGTCGAGCACGAGCCCGGCGCGGGCGGCGAGTTCGGCGCCGGTGACGCGGTCCATGTCGTTGAACTCGACGCGCTCCGGGTGGCGGAGCAGGATCATGAACCCGAGCACCACGTTGCGGGCTTTCAGGGGCACGACCAGCATGGAGCGGTTGGTGATGAGGGGCCGGATGTCGCGCTTCTCGAACTGCGCGGCGATCATGTGCCCCATCTGCTCGCTGATGCGCGGCACGAGGACGGGCTCGCCGGTGGTCATGCACTGGAAGAACGGGGTGTGCGCGGGGAACGGCATGGCCTCGCCGACCGGTACGACGTCGTCCCAGCGGCCCGGCTCGTCCGTGTGCTCCAGGGCGACCCGGTGCCACATGGTGGTCGTGTCGGGCACGCCCTCGGGGAAACCCTCACCGGCGACGACCTGTTCGCGCAGATAGGTGCCGGCCACGTCGGTGAAGCGCGGCACAACGGCCTTGCTGACCTCGATGATGGTGCGGGACAGGTCGAGCGAGGTGCCGATGCGTCCGCTGACCTCGTTCAGGAACTCCAGGCGTTCGCGGACGGCGGTGTACTCCAGGTCCTCGCCCTCGTCCTGGAGGTCCTGCGGCGGCGGATCACCGGAGACGGCCGCCGCGGCCGCCCGGTCCCGGCGCGCCTTGCGTTCGGCACGACGCGGCACGCCCCAGTCGGGGGTGACGGGAACCCGGTCGTGCTGGCTGAACTCCAGGACGGGATAGCCCAGTTCGAGAACCTGCGCGACGATGCGGGCCCCCTCCCCGACACTCATGCTGGGCAGGATCTCGGGCAGCCGGCGGGCCAGCTCCTCGGCGCCGGGAAAGTCGGTGTGCAGGGCGAATCCGGGCGCGATCCGCTCCAGACCCGCACTTCCGCCGCTGCCGTTGTCGTCGTCGGGGCGGAGCCCGCCCGCGTCGGCGGCGAGCACAAGGAGCCGTTCCGGTCCTGGGCCCACCAGCGGGTACGCCCACCACAGCACGTCGATCCGGTCGCTGCCCGCCGCTGTGAGCCGCGCGCGGCCCGCCGCCGGGTAGGACAGCCGCCCGTCGAGGGAGGACTCCAGGTCGGGACCGAGTCCGTCGTACACCGCGTAGGCGCTGTAAGGCGCGCCCTCGTCGTCCTCGGGCAGGGCGCCGGAGACGGGGAGCAGATCGACGGCGGGACGCCCGACCGCCTCTTCCTTGGCGACACCGAACAGCCGCCGGGCACCCCGGCTCCAGTGCGACACCAGCCCGTCCCGCCCGACGACCACCACAGCCAGCGGAACCCGCCCGGCCACAACACCGTCACCGCCCGCGTGATGAGGAGTCGAGCCCATCCCGGTACCACGATCCATGGCCCAGGCCCCCTTCTCCCACGGTCCGCAAAGATCTGTACCGCCACAACCACGGTACGTCCGCGCCTGGTTGCCATGTGTGGCAATACGGGAATTGCCCCGGCGCACGACGGCGCCCCTTTTAGGGGCGCGGGGAACGGCGCGACCAGCCACAGACGCCCCGCACCCACCAAACAACCATCAGCCCTCATACCCCAACTGAAGATCCCGCTCACTCCGCCCACCCCCGGCCACCTGAAGCACCGTGGCCACCGGCGGGTACCCGGACGCGATCACCGTGTACTCCCCGGACGAAAGATCAACGAACCGGAACGTTCCCTCTCCACCTGTCGTCACCGTGTCCACCACATTCCCCGCGGCATCCAGCAAGGTCACCCGCGCGTCCTCCACCGCCCGCCCCTCACTCGCCCGCACAGTCCCCCGCAGCACGGCCCCACCCGCGAGCTCGACGTCCTGCCGCGTCTCCCGCGCGGCCTGCACACTGACGGGCAGCGCGGCCGGCCGAAACGCGGGCGCACTCGCGGCCAGCGTGTACTCCCCCGCCACCAACTCACTGATGACATAAGTCCCTTCACGCCCACTGCGCGTGGTGGCCACCACCTCCCCGTGCACGTTGGTGAGCGTGACGGCGGCGTCACGAACAGGCGTCCCGTCCGCCGTCAGCACGCCCCCGGCCAGCCGCCCGGCACCGCCGAGCACGACGTCCAGTTCCACCGCCCGCTCGCCGACGGTGACGCTGACGGCCTGCGGCTGGTGCCCGCCGGCCGCGGCGATCAGGACGTACGACCCCGGTCCCGGCGTCGACAACGCGTACCGCCCGTCCTCGCCGCTCGCGCCCCGTCCGATCTGCTGCCCCGCGATGTCGATGAGGGTGAGCGCGGCCCGGGGCACGGCGGTGCCGTCGGGATGCTGCACCGTGCCGCAGACGGGGAGCCCGGCCGCGTATGACGAACGGGCCTGCGGGATCGAGGCGTTCAGCGGTGTGGTCCCGGGGTCGGCGGTGTGGGTGTGGTGGGACACCAGCGGTTTCTCCTTGAGGAAGAAGGCGATGAGCAGGCCGAGGACGAGCACCGGCACGAGGTAGAGGAAGATCCGCGGCATGGCGTCGGCGTACGCCTGGATGTAGCCCTCGCGCAGATCGGCGGGCAGCGTCCGGACGAGTTGCGGGGTGACGGACTCGGGGTCGGGCAGGCCGGCTTCGGCGGCGGCACCGGCGGGCAGCCGTTCGGTGAGGGCGTCGGCGAGCCGGTGGGCGAAGAGCGTGCCGAAGATCGCGGCGCCGACGCTGCCGCCGATCTGCCGGAAGTAGTTGTTCGCGCTCGTCGCGGTGCCGAGGTCGCGAGGGTGCGCGGAGTTCTGCACGGCGAGGATCAGTACCGGCATGACCAGGCCGATGCCGGCGCCGAGTACGGCCATCCAGACGCTGTAGTGCAGTCGGGGTGTGTCGGCCGCCAGTCTCGACAGGAGCCACATGCCGATCGCGGAGAGGGCGCAGCCGAGGATCGGGTAGATCTTGTAGTGGCCGCCTCTGCTGATGAGTTGGCCGGAGACGACCGAGGCGCCGACGATGCCGCCCATCATCGGGAGCATGAGCAGGCCGGACTCGGTGGCGGTGGCGCCGTCGACCATCTGCAGGAACGTCGGCAGATAGCTGGCCGCGCCGAAGAGGGCGACCCCGGTGATCACGCCCACCAGGCCGGTGACGTTGAAGACGCCGTCGCGGAACAGCCGGAGCGGGATGAGGGGTTCGGCCGCGAAGTGCTCGGCGACGAGGAACAGGATCGTCGAGGCGACGGCTCCCGCGCCGAGCCCGAGGATGACCCGCGAGCCCCAGGCGTACTCCGTGCCGCCCCAACTGGTCAGCAGCACCAGGCACGTTGAAGCGGCGGCGAGCAGCAGTGCGCCGAGTACGTCGAGGCGCGGCTTCGCGGTGGGCTTCGGGAGTTTGAGCACGACGGCGACGACCGCGAGTGTGAGCAGGCCGAAGGGCACGTTGATGTAGAAGCACCAGCGCCAGGAGAGATGGTCGGTGAAGTAGCCGCCGAGCAGTGGGCCCGCGACCGACGCGAGGCCGAACGCGGCACCGATCAGGCCCATGAAGCGGCCGCGTTCGCGGGGCGGCACGATGTCCGCGATGATCGCCTGGACGCCGATCATGAGACCGCCCGCGCCGACGCCCTGGAGGGCGCGGAAGGCGATCAACTGGTCCATGGTGCGCGACCGTCCGGCCAGCGCGGAGCCCACGACGAAGACGACGATCGCGAACTGGAAGACGCCCTTGCGGCCGTAGAGATCGCCCGACTTGCCGTAGACGGGCAGTCCGATGGTGGACGTGAGCAGATACGCGGTGATCGCCCAGGACATCCGGTCCAGGCCGTGCAGCTCGCCGACGATCTTCGGGAGTGCGGTGGCGACGATCATCTGCTCCAGCGCGGCGAGCAGCAGCGCCAGCATCAGCGCGAAGAACACCATCCGGACGCGGCGTGGACTGAGCTCCGCCAACCGCTGGGATTCCAGAGGCCCTTGGCGGGCTCCCGGGGCCGGAGCCGAAAGGGCCCCCTCGCTCTTCGTCAGCGTCGTCCCGCCCACGTGCTGCTCCCCTCGTCGCGCCTGCGGGGCCCATTTCTCGCATTACGCGACATCTGGGAGCAAGCGCGACGAGTCGCCCTTCAGGCCGGCCGGGCGGACGTAACCGCCGGTGGGAGCCCTACGGCGGACGACTGAGCCATACCGAAAACCACTCGAAACGGTGAGCGTGAGAATCGCCCGGAC
This sequence comes from Streptomyces sp. NPDC050704, assembly GCF_040654355.1. NCBI lineage: Bacteria > Bacillati > Actinomycetota > Actinomycetes > Kitasatosporales > Streptomycetaceae > Streptomyces > Streptomyces sp. NPDC050704. Next base: position 19,656 of record NZ_JBFAHW010000090.1, read on the forward strand.
GGGCACTTCCGGGCTCGCCGGGGACCGCGGCAACGGCTGTCCCCGACAGCGGGAAGGACTACTTCTCCACCTCGGTGGCGAGCTTCTCCAGCACCCCGTCGTAGATCCGGCCGAGACCCTTGGGCGCGAAGGTCTTCTCGAAGAAGCCGCCGATACCGCCGGCGCCGTTCCAGACGCTGCTCACGACGACCCGGGACCTGCCCTCACCGGCCGGGGTGACCCGCCAGGTGGTCACCATCGAGGAGTTGCGGTCCTTCTCGACGAGCTCGCCGTCGGTGGGCTCGCTCACCTCCAGCAGGCAGTCGCGGACGCGCTTGCTGGTGGCCTGGAGCTTCCAGTGAACGAGGGAGCCCTCTCCGTCGCCGCCCTCGCGCACCTCGTACTCGCTGAAGTGCTCGGTCAGGAGTTTCGGGCGCGTGCCGCTGTAGTCGGCCAGCGCATCGAACACGTCGTCCGGCTGAGCCGCTACAACTCGCTCCGTGGTGGCCTCGACCTGCGCCATTGCGTTCCTCCAGCACTCGGGATCTCGGGGGTCGACGCTCAGCCAACCACCACGCGCCCGAGCCGCCCAAATCGGGGTCCCCCAAGGCCGTCGAAATCCCGTTCGCACGATCAAGGGAACATGTGTTCTATTCTGTGGCCAGTGCTATCGAGGAGGCGTCATGCGCTGGGAGAACCTCACAGTGGAGTCCGGCGGGAACCAGCCCGCGGACGCCGCGCTGTTCGGCGCGGACGCGGTGACCACCCGTACGTTCGACTCCCCGGAGTTCCGTGGAATCACCTTCCACGAGGTCCGGGCACGGTCGATCGTGAACCGGGTGCCGGGGGCGTCCCGCCTGCCCTTCGAGTGGACGGTCAACCCCTATCGGGGGTGCACGCACGCGTGTGTCTACTGTTTCGCCCGCAAGAGCCACAGCTATCTGGACCTCGACACGGGCCTCGGCTTCGACAGCCAGATCGTGGTGAAGGTGAACGCCCCGGAGGTGCTGAGGCGGCAACTGGGCTCGCGGCGCTGGCTGGGCGAGCACATCGCGATGGGTACGAACGTGGACTGCTACCAGCGCGCGGAGGGCCGCTACCAGTTGATGCCCGGCATCATCGCCGCCCTACGGGACCACGCGAACCCCTTCTCGATCCTGACGAAGGGCACGCTCATCCTGCGCGACCTCGACCTCCTGAAGCAGGCGGCCGCCGTCACCGAGGTCGGGATCTCCGTCTCCGTGGGTTTCACCGACCAGGAGCTGTGGCGGACCGTCGAGCCCGGCACGCCCGCCCCGGAGCGCCGCCTCGACGTCGTACGCGCCCTGACCGGGCACGGCATCGGCTGCGGGGTCCTGATGGCCCCGGTGATCCCCTTCCTGGGCGACGAGCCGTCCCAACTGCGCGCCACGGTACGGGCCATCGCGGCGTCCGGCGCCACCTCGGTGACCCCGCTCGTGCTGCATCTGCGGCCGGGGGCACGCGAGTGGTTCATGAGCTGGCTGGCGCACTACCACCCGCATCTGGTGCGCCGTTACGAGCGGCTGTACGCGGAGGGCGCGTACGCCCCGAAGTGGTACCAGCGCCGGATCACCCGTCAGGTGCACGAGCTGGCCGAGGAGTACGGGATAGGTCCCACGCGCGCGGGGATGCCGCGACGAGTCCCCGCGGCGGACCCGGCAGACCCGACGAACACAGTGGAACCCGCGGCGGGTCCGACGCAGCTGACCCTCCTGTGACGGAGACCGACTCTTTTCGGCCTGCCTCTGACCGGCATCCGAGGGCATCGCGCGGTCCAATCGGCTCAACTCTTGTCAGAACCACTCCTTCCGGGCGCCCGTTCCGGGACGATGCGGCGAAGGCCGTGGCGTGCACGGCTCAAAACCTCCGTCTTGGGAGGACCCATGCTGCATCTCCCCGGGGGACGACCCCCGGCCCCCCAGCCCGAAGAACAGGCCGGGATCCGCGCCCGGAAAGCCAATGCGAAGCGATTCTCCGTGAACCGACGTGCGGCCGCCCTGTGCGGTGCCGCCGCCATGGTGGCCGGAATGGTCACCGCGATCCCGGCCGGCGCGAGCACGGACTCCGCGACCGCGCCGCGCACCACCCGGACCGCCGACCCGGCGAAGCTCACCTGGAAGAAGTGCGGCACCGCGGACTATCCGACGCTCCAGTGCGCGTCCCTGAAGGTGCCGCTCGACCACGCGAACCCGCACGGCGAGCGCATCACGCTCGCCCTGTCCCGGGTCCCGCACACCTCGAAGAAGGCGTACCAGGGGCCGCTGCTGGTGAACCCGGGCGGGCCCGGTGCCAGTGGTCTCACGATGGCCGGGTTCGTCGCGAGCTCGCTGCCGAAGGCAGTGGCGTCGGAGTACGACGTCATCGGCTTCGACCCGCGCGGCGTCGGCGCGAGCAAGCCCGCCCTGAACTGCGGGCCGGGGCACTTCTCGCCGGTACGCCCCGACTCCGTACCGAGCACCCCGGCCATCGAGAAGGCCAACCTCGACCGGGTGCAGGCCTTCGCCGAGGCGTGCGGCACGAAGTACGGGGACCTGCTGCCGTACCTCGACACGGTGAGCGCGGTCCGTGACATGGACGCGATCCGCGCCGCACTCGGCGCCAAGAAGATCAACTACTTCGGGTACTCGTACGGCACCTACCTGGGGGCCGTCTACGCGAAGCTCTACCCGGAGCGCGTACGGCGCCTGGTGCTCGACTCCATCGTCGACCCCACCGGCGTCTGGTACGACGACAACATCGCGCAGGACTACGCCTTCAACGACCGCCACCGGGCCTTTATGGCCTGGGTCGCCAAGCACAACACGACGTACAAGCTGGGCACCGATCCGGAGAAGATCGAGGCCAAGTGGTACGCGATGCGCGCGGCGCTGGCGAAGAAGCCGGCGGACAAGATCGTGGGCGCCTCCGAACTGGAGGACACGTTCGTCCCCGGCGGCTACTTCAACGGCTACTGGCCGTACCTCGCCGAGGCGTTCGCGGCCTTCGTGAACGCCAAGAACGACGACCCGCTGGTCGAGGCGTACGAGAACTTCGGCGCCGTCGACGCCGCGGGCGACAACGGCTACAGCATCTACACCTCGGTGCAGTGCCGTGACGCGGAATGGCCACGCGACTGGGACCAGTGGCGCGGCCACAACTGGGCGGTGTACGAGAAGGCGCCGTTCATGACCTGGAACAACGCCTGGTACAACGCGCCGTGCGCGTTCTGGCCGACGGACACCCTCGAACCGGTGGACGTCTCCAACGACTCGGTGCCGCCGGCGCTGCTGTTGCAGGCGACGGGCGACGCGGCCACCCCGTACGAGGGCGGTGTCATGGTCCATCGCCTGCTGCGCGGCTCCAGCCTGGTGGTCGAGCAGGGTGGCGGCAACCACGGCATCACGCTGAGCGGGAACACCTGCCTGGACAAACACCTGGCCACCTATCTGGCCAGTGGCAAGGTGCCGCGCAGCGGCGGCGAGGTCGACGCGGTGTGCAAGGCACTGCCCGACCCGAAGCCGTTGAGCGCGGAGTCCGCGGGGTCCGCGGGCTCGCGCGGCGCGACGCTGCACGGGTTGCTCGGATTCCGGGACTGAACGTCGGCGACCGGGTCGACGACCGGGACGACTGAACGGTGATCGCCCGTCGGGGGCGTTGTCAGTGGCGTGGTGCAGGATTGATCCATGACCGAACTGACCCGCATTTCCGCCCCCGACGGGGTCGCCCCCGCCACCGCGTACACGCACGTAGTGATGGGCACGGGCCGCTTCGTGGCGATCTCGGGCCAGCTCGCGCTCGACGAGGACGGCAAGCTCGTCGGGGAGAACGACCCGGCGGCACAGGCCCGGCAGATCTTCGAGAACCTGCGGCGCTGCCTGGCCGCCTCCGGGGCCGGCTTCGACGACGTGGTCAAGCTGACCTTCTTCGTCACGGACATGGCGTACATGCCGGCCGTCCGCGCGGCCCGGGACGAGCACATATCCGCCGACCGCCTTCCGGCCGCCTCCGCGGTGCAGGTCACCGCCCTGGTGCGGCCGGAGTTCCTGATGGAGATCGAGGCGTTCGCGCTGCTGCCCGCGTAGGCCGCGGGGACCGCCGGAACCGGCTCGTGGGCCGCCGGAAATCCTCGGCGCCCCGGGATCACGAACGCCTAAGGTGCCGCCATGGACACCCCTCCCGCGCCCTTCCCCTCCCCATTCCGCACCTCCACCCCCACCTCTACCCCCGTCTCCATTCGCATCCGCGAGATGGCCCTCGCCGACTGTCTCCGCGTGGCCGAGATCCGGGTGCGCGGCTGGCAGAGCGCGTACGCGGGGATGATGCCGCGGTCGTACCTCGACCGACTCGACATGGCGGACGAGGTCGCACGCCGACGCGCACGCTTCGAGCAGGCCGGCGAGGGCGTGGTGAACCTGGTCGCGGAATGGGACGGGGAGATCGTCGGCTGGGCCTGCCACGGTCCGTACCGGGACGGTGAGATCCGTACCGGGGACGCCGAGTTGTACGCGATCTACGTGGACCCCGGCCGGCTCACGCGCGGTGTGGGCCGCGCCCTGCTGCGGGAGTCCACCGCCCGGTGCACGGCCGCCGGGCACCGCCGGATGCTGCTGTGGGTGCTCAAGGAGAACGGGCCCGCCCGGCGTTTCTACGAGAAGGCCGGCTTCACCGCGGACGGTGCCGAGGAGCCCTTCGAGGTGGAGGGCGTCGAGGTCCCCGAGGTGCGGTACGCCCGTGTGCTGGGCGGTTCCTGAAGGGGATTCCCGGCCTCCCGCTTCAACTCGGCATCGCAACAAGGGGGTTGGCCGGACACGGGGAACATTTTCCGAGTACGGCCAGGACCTGCCCGGGCCGAACGGCACTACGCTCGTAGCTCTCACAGCCTGGCCGGGACTGCGGCGACGCGGTGGGAACGGCCGACGAGGCGCCGCGGGAGGCGGCCCGTCGGCCCCTTCCGTGCCACTCCCCTCCGTGGCGCTCCCTTTTCTTCACTTCCTCCCCGTCACTTCCTTGGTGCCCGTGGTGCCGGCAGCCGCCTCAGCGCGCCGGCCGCCGTCTGGGCCAGTGCCGGATGGGCGAGGGCCTCGTTCAGGACGGGTCGGGCCCGTTCGTCGCCCAGCGCGCCGAGGCCCTCCACGCAGGCGAGGGCGACGCGGCGGTACGGGTCGTGGGGACGGAACCTGCGGGCCAGGGTGGTGATCAGCGCGGGGACGGACTCGGGGGCCCGGAGTTCGACGAGCAGCCGTACCGGATGGAGTGCGTAGGCGACGCGCAGCTCGTTGGTGGCGAGGGTGGCCGCCGCGCGGGCGGTGCGCGGGTCGCCGAGCCGGGCCAGGGCGTACGCGGCGGACGCGCAGCGCTGCGGGTCGCGGTGGTTCAGGAGCAGGACAAGGGCCTCGAAGGCCCGCCGGTCCCCGGCGACACCCAGCCGGAAGGCAGCCAACTCCCGGGCCCAGAGCGGCTGTTCGGGGGCGGTGAGCACGGCGGCCAGCTCGTCGAGATCCCCGGTGGAGGCAAGACGTTCGAGCGAGTACGAGGCCGCCGCGCCCGCCTCGTGCCGTAAGCGCTGGGTGAGCGATCGCAACTCTTCGTCCATGATGAGGAGCCTATCGGCGACGTACGTCACAAAGGTCGGGCCCGAACACGGGCTGGCGCGCTCGTTACCCGCGAGTTAAGCTCAATCGAGCGAGTTACCCACTCGCACTTGCTCGCGGTGGCCTGGTGACGCAGCCGCCACGAGTGCATCAGTGCTCGTCGGTTCGGTACTTCGTTGTACCGCAGTACGACACGGCTCCGGGACAGGGCCGGTCGGGTTTCTCCCACACCGCTTCGCGGGACTGTGTTCCGCGTCGGCGGACGGCACCGGGCGTGTGCGCTTCGTAGCCCGGACTTCACCCGCAAAAATCCGCACCGTGTGCGCCCGTCGGCGTACCCGGGTGCGTCCCTCAGTCGTCACTCATTCTGGAGTCCCGCGATGGCCGCTCCCCTGTCCGACCTGTCCGACACCTCTCCCTCCCCGCTCAGGACCGTCGCCGTCGTCGGCCTCGGCACGATGGGCACCGGCATCGCCGAGATCCTGGCCCGGGCCGGCCGCGAGGTCGTCGGCATCGACATCAGCGAGGCCGCCGCCACCCGGGCCGTCGCCGCGCTGGAGTCCTCGACCGCCCATGCGGTGAGCCGCGGGCGCCTCACCGAGCAGGAGCGCGGGGACGCCCTCACCCGCTTCCGCACCTCCACGGACCTGCGGGCCGCGGCCGACGCCGACCTGGTGATCGAGGTGGTTCCGGAGTCGTACGAGATCAAGCACCAGATCTTCCGCGAGCTGGACGGCATCGTCCGTCCGGAGACGATCCTGGCGACCGGCACCAACGCCCTGTCCGTCACGCGCCTGGCCGCCGACTCGGCCCGCCCCGAGCGCGTCCTCGGCCTGCACTTCTTCAACCCGGCGCCCGCGATGAAGCTGGTCGAGATCGTCTCGTCCGTGCTGACCGCGCCCGGCCCCGTCGCCGCCGTCACCGACCTGGCCATCGAACTCGGCAAGGAGCCCGTGGCGGTCGGCGACCGCCCCGGGTTCGTCGCCGACGGGCTGCTCTTCGGCTACCTCAACCAGGCGGCCGCGATGTACGAGGCCAAGTACGCCAGCCGCGAGGACATCGACGCCGCGATGAAGCTGGGCTGCGGCCTGCCCATGGGCCCGCTCGCCCTGCTGGACCTGATAGGCGTCGACACCGCGCGCACGGTCCTGGAGGCGATGTACTCCGAGTCGCACGACCGGCTGCACGCCCCCGCGCCCATCCTCAAACAGCTCAGCCAGGCGGGCCTGACCGGCCGCAAGACGGGCCGCGGCTTCTACACGTACGAGGCACCGGGCAGCGCGACCGTCGTGCCGGACGCGCTGACCCCGCTCTCCGGAGGTGCCGGAATCCCCGGCCGTCCCGTCCGCTCGGTCGGCGTCGCGGGCTCCGGAACGATGGCGTCCGGCATCGCCGAGGTCTTCGCGAAGGCCGGGTACGAGGTGGTGCTCGCGGCGCGCAGCGAGGAGAAGGCGCAGGCCGCCAAAGCCCGTATCGGCAAGTCCCTTTCGCGCTCGGTCGACAAGGGGCGGATGACCGCCGAGGCCGCCGCCGAGACGCTGGAGCGGATCATCCCGGCGGGTTCGTACGACGCCTTCGCGGACGTCGATCTGGCGCTGGAGGCGGTGGCCGAGGACCTGGAGGTCAAGCAGCAGCTGTTCGCGGCGTTCGACAAGGTCTGCAAGCCGGGCGCGATCCTGGCCACCACCACCTCCTCGCTGCCCGTCATCGCCTGCGCCCGCGCCACCTCGCGGCCGCAGGACGTGATCGGCATGCACTTCTTCAACCCGGCCCCGGCGATGAAGCTCGTCGAGGTCGTGCGGACCGTCCTGACGGCGGACGACGTGCACGCCACGGTCCGCGAGGTCTGCGCGAAGGTCCGCAAGCACCCGGTGGACTGCGGCGACCGGGCGGGCTTCATCGTGAACGCGCTGCTGTTCCCGTACCTGAACAACGCGATCAAGATGGTCGAGGAGCACTACGCCTCGCTCGACGACATCGACGCCGCGATGAAGCTCGGCGGCGGCTACCCGATGGGCCCGTTCGAGCTGCTCGACGTGGTCGGCCTGGACGTCTCGCTGGCCATCGAGAAGGTCCTGCACCGCGAGTTCCGCGACCCGGGCCTGGCTCCGGCGCCGCTGCTGGAGCACCTGGTGGCCGCGGGCTGCCTCGGCCGTAAGACGGGCCGCGGCTTCCGCGAATATGCACGGCGCTGAGCCGCGCGAGGAGTGGGCCGGGAACCGGCCCGGCGAGCGGCCCGCCGATCGCGACGGCTGGGGCGGGCTGCTCGACCCGGCCAGATCTGCTCTCCCCGCCCCCGGCGGGGAGAGACCCGGTCGTGAGCGCTCCGCTGCGCGGATGCAGTACGTTCGGAGCATGTCCCAGCCCGCCAAGTCCTCCCGTACACCAGCTACGTCCGACGCTCCGGAGAGTGCCGCGGGCAGTCGCGCCGCCGCGCAGCGGCTCAAGATGCGCCGCGAACTGGCGGCCGCCGCGATGGAGCTGTTCGCGACGAAGGGGTACGAGGCGACGACCGTCGACGAGATCGCGGCCGCGGCCGGGGTGGCCCGGCGCACCTTCTTCCGGCACTTCCGCTCCAAGGAAGAGGCGATCTTCCCGGATCACGACGACACGCTGATCCGGGCCGAGGCGGTGCTCAACGCCGCGCCGGCGCACGAGCACCCGCTGGACACGGTGTGCCGGGGCATCAAGGAAGTCATGAAGATGTACGCGGCCCGGCCGGAGATCTCGGTGTCGCGCTACAAGCTCACCCGCGAGGTGCCGACGCTGCGGGAGGCGGAGATCGCGTCCGTGGCGCGGTACGAGCGGCTGTTCACCCGCTATCTGCTCGGGCACTTCGACGAGCATGCCCACGACGACGACGCCAACGACGACCCGCTGCTCGCGGAGGTCGCCGCGTCCGCCGTGGTCACGGCCCACAACCACGTGCTGCGGCGGTGGCTGCGGGCCGGGGCGCAGGGGGATGTCGAGGCGCAGCTGGACCACGCCTTCGCGATCGTCCGCAAGACCTTCGGTACGGGGATCGGCGTCGGCCGGGACACCGGGCTCCTGTCGCCGTCGGCGTCCTCCGTGTCGGTGGAGGGCGAGGTACTGGTGACCGTGGCCCGCGTGGACGCTCCGCTGCACCAGGTCATGCGGACCATCGAGCAGGCTCTCCGGGACCGGTCGTAGGTTCCGGCACCCGCCGCCGCACCCGGCTGGCGAAGATCGCGTAGCAGGCGGACCGTAGGGGGCGTGAGCCCTCTCCGACGGGCGTCCCGCGACCCGCACCCGGCACCGCGAGAGGCTCCGCGGTGCCGCCCCTCTGATCGATCATCGCTCATCTGTTACGCGCAGATGACAAGTGAGAGAAATTGTTGGCACTCGGTGCCTTGCCAGGTGACACGCCGTGCCATACGTTGGAGATGTCCGGGCGGCCGGCGTGCAGAGATCCTTCGTACGCCGGCTGTCCCCGCAAGCCAGTCGCAAGCCATTGGCGAGCGCGCCCGGACGCCTGCGTCACAGGCAAACCTTCCGCGCCACAAAGCGCTGCCAGTTCCACCCTTCGCCGAACCGACGGCACGCCTCACACCAGCAGCAACCACCCCGACGTAACCCTCAGCGTCTCCCCTCAGGACGCCACTCGCCGGAGGCAACACCGTGAAGGAAATCCTGGACGCGATTCAGTCGCCGGAGTCGACCTCCGCCGACTTCGCCGCACTGCCGCTGCCCGACTCGTACCGCGCGATCACCGTGCACAAGGACGAGACGGAGATGTTCACCGGGCTCAGCACCCGCGACAAGGACCCCCGCAAGTCGATCCACCTGGACGATGTGCCGGTGCCGGAACTCGGCCCCGGCGAGGCCCTGGTGGCCGTGATGGCCTCCTCGGTCAACTACAACTCGGTGTGGACCTCGATCTTCGAGCCCATGGCGACCTTCGGGTTCCTGGAGCGCTACGGCAAGCTCAGCGAGCTCACCAAGCGGCACGACCTGCCGTACCACATCATCGGCTCCGACCTGGCGGGCGTCGTGCTGCGTACCGGCCCGGGCGTGAACGCCTGGCGGCCCGGTGACGAGGTCGTCGCGCACTGCCTCTCCGTCGAGCTGGAGTCGTCCGACGGCCACAACGACACGATGCTCGACCCCGAGCAGCGCATCTGGGGCTTCGAGACCAACTTCGGCGGCCTCGCCGAGATCGCGCTCGTGAAGTCCAACCAGCTGATGCCCAAGCCCGACCACCTCAGCTGGGAGGAGGCCGCCGCGCCGGGGCTGGTCAACTCCACCGCGTACCGGCAGCTCGTCTCCCGCAACGGCGCCGGCATGAAGCAGGGCGACAACGTGCTCATCTGGGGTGCGAGCGGCGGACTCGGCTCGTACGCCACGCAGTTCGCGCTCGCCGGCGGCGCCAACCCGATCTGTGTCGTGAGCAGCGACCAGAAGGCGGACATCTGCCGCTCGATGGGCGCCGAGGCGATCATCGACCGCAACGCCGAGGACTACCGGTTCTGGAAGGACGAGCACCACCAGGACCCCAAGGAGTGGAAGCGCTTCGGCAAGCGCATCCGTGAACTCACCGGCGGCGAGGACGTGGACATCGTCTTCGAGCACCCGGGCCGCGAGACCTTCGGCGCCAGCGTGTACGTCACCCGCAAGGGCGGCACCATCGTCACCTGCGCCTCGACCTCGGGCTACAACCACGAGTACGACAACCGCTACCTGTGGATGTCCCTGAAGCGCATCATCGGCTCGCACTTCGCCAACTACCGCGAGGCCTGGGAGGCCAACCGGCTGATCGCGAAGGGCAAGATCCATCCGACGCTCTCCAAGGTGTACTCCCTGGAGGAGACCGGGCAGGCTGCGTACGACGTGCACCGCAACCTCCACCAGGGCAAGGTCGGCGTGCTCACGCTGGCGCCCCGCGAGGGCCTGGGCGTGCGCGACGAGGAGAAGCGGGCCCAGCACATCGACGCCATCAACCGCTTCCGGAACGTCTGAGGTTCGACAGATGACAGAGCGCCAGAAGGACCGGCCGTGGCTCATGCGGACCTATGCCGGTCACTCCACGGCAGAGGCGTCCAACGAGTTGTACCGGCGCAACCTCGCCAAGGGCCAGACCGGTCTGTCGGTCGCGTTCGACCTGCCGACGCAGACGGGCTACGACCCCGACCACGTCCTCGCCCGCGGCGAGGTCGGCCGGGTCGGGGTGCCGGTCTCCCATCTCGGTGACATGCGGCGGCTGTTCCAGGACATCCCCCTGGAGCAGATGAACACCTCGATGACGATCAACGCCACCGCCATGTGGCTGCTGGCGCTCTACCAGGTCGTCGCCGAGGAGCAGGGGGCCGAGAACACCCAGCTCCAGGGGACGACCCAGAACGACATCGTGAAGGAGTACCTGTCGCGGGGGACGCATGTCTTCCCGCCGGTGCCCTCGCTCCGTCTGACGACGGACATGATCTGCTACACGGTCAACAACATCCCCAAGTGGAACCCGATCAACATCTGCAGCTACCACCTGCAGGAGGCGGGAGCCACCCCGGTCCAGGAGATCGCGTACGCGATGTCCACCGCGATCGCCGTCCTGGACGCGGTGTTCGCCTCCGGCCAGATCGCCGAGGACCGGAAGGGGGATGTGGTCGCCCGCATCTCCTTCTTCGTGAACGCGGGCGTCCGCTTCATCGAGGAGATGTGCAAGATGCGGGCGTTCGGCCGCATCTGGGACAAGATCACGCGCGAGCGGTACGGGATCGAGAACCCCAAGCACCGGCGCTTCCGGTACGGGGTCCAGGTCAACTCCCTCGGTCTGACCGAGGCCCAGCCGGAGAACAACGTCCAGCGGATCGTCCTGGAGATGCTGGCCGTGACCCTCTCGAAGGACGCACGCGCGCGTGCCGTCCAACTCCCGGCCTGGAACGAGGCGTTGGGCCTGCCCCGCCCCTGGGACCAGCAGTGGTCGCTGCGCATGCAGCAGGTGCTCGCGTACGAGAGCGACCTGTTGGAGTACGAGGACATCTTCGCCGGGTCGCATGTCGTCGAGGCCAAGGTGGCGGAGCTGGTCGAGGAGTCGCTGGCCGAGATCGACCGCATCGAGGAGATGGGCGGCGCGATGGCGGCCGTCGAGTCGGGCTATCTGAAGTCGCAGCTCGTCTCCTCGCACGCCGAGCGCCGGGCCCGTATCGAGTCAGGCCAGGAGAAGATCGTCGGCGTCAACAGCTTCGAGGCGACCGAGCCGAACCCGTTGACGGCGGATCTGGACGCGGCCATCCACACGGCCGACCCGACGGTCGAGGCACGCGTCGTGGCGGCCCTCGGGCAGTGGCGTGCCGCGCGCGAGCCCTCCCGTCAGAGCGAGTCCCTGGAGCGGCTGAAGGAGGCCGCGGCCGGGACCGACAACCTCATGGCGGCCACCCTGGAGTGCGCCCGCGCCGGTGTCACGACCGGCGAGTGGGCCGGGGCCCTGCGCGAGGTGTTCGGCGAGTTCCGGGCACCCACCGGCGTCTCCTCGGCGCCCGTCGCGGTCACCGCCGAGGCGGGCACCGCGCTGGCGCTGGTCCGCCGCAAGGTCGACGCGACCGCTCGCGAGCTCGGGGTCGGCAAGCTCCGCTTCCTGGTGGGCAAGCCGGGCCTGGACGGGCACTCCAACGGCGCCGAGCAGATCGCCGTACGGGCCCGTGACGCCGGGTTCGAGGTGGTCTACCAGGGCATCCGGCTCACACCCGAGGAGATCGTGGCCGCGGCCGTCGCCGAGGACGTGCACGGCGTCGGCCTGTCCATCCTGTCCGGCTCGCACGCACAGCTGGTGCCGGACGTGCTGGAGCGGCTGCGCGAGGCCGGCGCCGCCGACATCCCGGTGATCGCCGGCGGAATCATCCCCAACGCCGACGCCGAACAGCTGCGGGCCGCCGGAGTGGCCGCGGTCTTCACCCCGAAGGACTTCGACATCACCGGAATCATCGGCCGTATCGTCGACGAGATCCGCAAAGCGAACAAGCTCGACCCTCTGGAGGTCCCCGCATGACAAGCCCCGTCAACCGCCTGCGACCGCGTCGCTCCTGCCTCGCTGTGCCCGGAAGCAACCCCCGCTTCCTGGAGAAGGCGCAGGGCCTCCCGGCCGACCAGGTCTTCCTCGACCTGGAGGACGCGTGCGCGCCGCTGGCCAAGCCCGAGGCGCGGCACACGATCGTCAAGTTCCTCAACGAGGGCGACTGGACGGGCAAGACGCGGGTCGTGCGCGTGAACGACTGGACGACCGAGTGGACGTACCGCGATGTCGTCACGGTGGTGGAGGGCGCGGGCCCGAACCTCGACTGCATCATGCTGCCGAAGGTCCAGGACGCCCAGCAGGTCGTCGCCCTGGACCTGCTGCTGACCCAGATCGAGAAGACGATGGGCTTCGAGGTCGGCAAGATCGGTATCGAGGCGCAGATCGAGAACGCCAAGGGCCTCAACAACGTCAACGAGATCGCCCAGGCGTCCCCGCGCGTCGAGACGATCATCTTCGGCCCGGCCGACTTCATGGCGTCGATCAACATGAAGTCGCTGGTCGTGGGCGAGCAGCCGCCCGGCTACCCGGCGGACGCCTACCACTACATCCTGATGAAGATCCTGATGGCCGCCCGCGCCAACAACCTCCAGGCGATCGACGGCCCCTACCTGCAGATCCGCAACGTCGACGGCTACCGCGAGGTCGCCCAGCGCGCCGCCGCCCTCGGCTTCGACGGCAAGTGGGTGCTGCACCCAGGCCAGGTCGAGGCGTCCAACGAGATCTTCTCGCCGTCCCAGGAGGACTTCGACCACGCCGAGCTGATCCTGGACGCGTACGAGTACTACACGTCCGAGGCGGGCGGCAAGAAGGGCTCCGCGATGATCGGCGACGAGATGATCGACGAGGCCAGCCGCAAGATGGCCCTCGTGATCAGCGGCAAGGGCCGGGCCGCCGGCATGACCCGCACGTCCAAGTTCGAAGCGCCGGAGGCCTGAGCACCATGCAGTTCGGACGCACCTACGAGGAGTTCGAGGTCGGCGCGGTCTACAAGCACTGGCCCGGCAAGACGGTCACCGAGTACGACGACCACCTCTTCTGTCTCCTGACGATGAACCACCACCCGCTCCACATGGACGCCAACTACGCGGAGAACACGACCGACTTCGGCAAGAACGTCGTCGTCGGGAACTACATCTACTCGCTGCTGCTCGGCATGTCCGTCCCCGACGTGTCCGGCAAGGCGATCGCCAACCTGGAGGTCGAGTCGCTGAAGCACGTGGCGCCGACCTTCCACGGCGACACGGTCTACGGCGAGACGACGGTCCTCGACAAGACGCCCTCCAAGTCCAAGTCGGACCGCGGAATCGTTTACGTCGAGACCAAGGGCTACAAGCAGGACGGCACGCTGGTCTGCGTGTTCCGCCGCAAGGTGATGGTCCCCACCGAGACGTACATCAAGGAGCGCGGCGGCGAACAGCCCGGCCGGCCCCAGCTGAAGGAGCAGGAGAAGTAGCCATGGCGCGACTCGCCCAGACCGCCGGTCTGACCGACATCCAGCAGGAGATCCTGTCCACCGTCCGGGACTTCGTGGACAAGGAGATCATCCCGGTCGCGACGGAGCTGGAGCACCGCGACGAGTATCCGCAGGCGATCGTCGACGGGCTCAAGGAGTTGGGCCTCTTCGGGCTGATGATCCCCGAGGAGTACGGGGGTCTGGGTGAGTCGCTCCTCACCTACGCGCTGTGCGTGGAGGAGATCGCGCGCGGCTGGATGTCGGTGTCCGGCATCATCAACACCCACTTCATCGTGGCGTACATGCTCAAGCAGCACGGCACGCAGGAGCAGCGGGAGTACTTCCTGCCGCGCATGGCGGCGGGCGAGGTGCGCGGCGCGTTCTCCATGTCGGAGCCGGCACTTGGCTCGGACGTGTCGGCGATCACGTCGAAAGCGGTCAAGGACGGCGACGAGTACGTCCTGAACGGTCAGAAGATGTGGCTGACGAACGGCGGAACGTCGACGCTCGTGGCCGTTCTGGTGAAGAGTGACGAAGGACACCCGGAGGGCACCGCCCCCCACAAGTCGATGACAACCTTCCTGGTGGAGAAGGAGCCCGGCTTCGGTGAGGTCCGCCCCGGCCTGACCATCCCCGGGAAGATCGACAAGATGGGTTACAAAGGCGTCGACACGACCGAACTCATCATGGACGACCTGCGTATTCCGGCCAATCGCGTGCTCGGCGGCGCCACCGGCCGAGGGTTCTACCAAATGATGGACGGCGTCGAGGTCGGCCGCGTCAACGTGGCCGCACGTGGCTGCGGTGTCGCTCAGCGTGCGTTCGAACTGGGGGTCTCCTACGCCCAGCAGCGCCACACCTTCGGCAAACCCATCGCCCAGCACCAGGCGATCCAGTTCAAACTGGCCGAGATGGCTACCAAGGTCGAGGCCGCTCATGCGATGATGGTTAATGCGGCACGCAAAAAGGACTCCGGGGAACGAAACGACCTTGAAGCGGGGATGGCGAAGTACCTCGCCTCCGAGTACTGCAAAGAGGTCGTGGAGGACGCTTTCCGGATCCACGGCGGTTACGGCTTCTCCAAGGAGTACGAGATCGAGCGTCTCTACCGTGAGGCGCCCATGCTGCTGATCGGTGAAGGTACCGCCGAGATCCAGAAAATGATCATCGGTCGCAGGTTGCTCGAGGAGTATCGATTCCAGGGATAGTTATCCCGATTAGGGGTGTTTCCATCGAGAACAAGGTCACACCCCGTCAACACTCTTCAGCCGCCGACTCGGCTTCCTGGCTTGCCCAGTTGTGGCCCGCGACCGGTACGATCCCGGGAAAGCCGCCGTCCCCCGTTCCAGTGCGGCATCATCCGCTACGAAGGTCATCCATGCCCCACAGCCAAACCTCTGCACCACGCGGTCGGGTTCGCCTCGCGCGCGGAGCATCGCCGTGGCTCCTCCCGACCGTCGCCACCGCAGCCCTCAGCCTGGTACGCGCGCGCCACTCCGGCGCCGCCAAGGCCGTGGCCGTACCCGCCACCGCGCTGGCGGCGGGCATGCTGTGGTTCTTCCGCGACCCCGAGCGCGAGATCGCCCCGGGCCGGGTCATCTCGCCGGCCGACGGAGTGGTGCAGAGCATCATGCCGTGGAAGGACGGCCGCACTCGCGTCGCGATCTTCATGAGCCCGCTCAACGTCCATGTCAACCGCGCGCCCCTCGCCGGCTCGGTGACATCGGTCGAGCACATCCCCGGCGGGTTCGTGCCGGCGTTCAACAAGGAGAGCGAGAACAACGAGCGCGTTGTCTGGCACTTCGACACCGAGCTCGGCGACATCGAGATGGTGCAGATCGCCGGCGCGGTCGCGCGGCGTATCGTGCCGTACATCCCTCAGGGCACCAAGGTCGAGCAGGGCGAGCGGATCGGTCTGATCCGCTTCGGCTCGCGTGTCGACATCTACCTCCCCGAGGGTGTGGAGGTCGACGTGGAGGTCGGTCAGAAGACCGTGGCTGGGGTGACTCGCATTGACCGTGATTGATCCTGAAACACAGACTGGCTGGGTGCCGACGGCCGACGAGCTGGACGACGAGGAGGAGATGCCCCTCTCTCTCCGCCTCTCGATAGCGGACACGCTCACTCTCGGTAACGCCACGTGCGGATTCATGGCGGTGTACTTCACCACCACCGGCATCCTGATCCCGCACCTCACGGGCAGCCAGGAGACGGGCATGGCGCGTCACAGCGCCGCCACCGCCGTCATCCTCATGCTGTGCGCGGCGGTCTTCGACCTCTTCGACGGTCTGGTGGCCCGCAAGCTGCGGTCGTCGCCGATGGGCGCCGAGCTGGACAACCTCTCGGACCTGATCAGCTTCGGTCTCGCCCCCGCGTACTTCGTACTCGTCTACGGCATGGTCGCCGACGACGCGCACCAGCGGGTGGCGGCGGTGGGAGCCATCGTGGTCCTACTGGCCGTCGTGCTCCGCCTAGCGAGATTCTCCTGCGTGACGGTGAAGGAGGGCACCTTCCAGGGCATGCCCTCGCCCTTCGGTGCGCTGACGGTCGTCTCGATCGTGCTCCTGGAGCTGCCGTTCGTCGCCACGCTCATGGCGATCCTCGGCATCGCGTGGCTGATGGTGAGCCGGGTCGAGTACCCGAAGCCGCGGGGCCGCCTCGCGGTCGCGATGCTCTCCTGGATCGTGCTCAGCATGGGTCTGCTGACGGCCTGGGCCTTCGACGCCCCCGGCGGACAGCTCCTGCTCCAGACCGGCTGCGCCCTGCAACTGGTCACCGGCGCGGTGATTCCCCTCTTCGCCACGGCCCGGCGGGTGAACAACTTCCGGGACAACCGCCGCGAGGCACGGGCGGGACAGCTGCCGTAGTGGCTTGTACGTCGCTGAAGAGGCCCCGAACCACACGGTTCGGGGCCTCTTCAGGTGGGGCCGGGTCCGGTCGACCGCGACGCCGGCCGCCGACACCGGATTCAACACGGTGCTCACCGCGACCGAGTGACCTCGCGGGAGCGGGGAATGTCGCATGACGAATGGCGAATTACGGCCGAGGGGCCCGGACCACACGGTTGGTCCGGGCCCCTCCGCCTGTCCGGGAGAACCTCAAGCGTCAGGTGCCCGGCGTGTAACTCTCGGCGACCGTCGAGGCCTCGGCCTCGCGGACCACCTTCATGCCGCCCGTCACGCTCTTGTCGGGCTGCAGGATGACGCTCTGCTTGGAGGAGGGGGCGTTCGGGTCGGTGAAGTCCTGGGGGATGCCGAACCCCGTGTCGAGGGCGTCGAGGGTCAGGAGGGCCTTGTCGACGCCCTCGCGGGTGAGGTCCTTGCTCTCGCAGGCCTTCTTCAGTGCCTCACTGAAGGCGTGCACGGCCGTCCAGCCGGCGACCACGCCGTTGTCCAGGGCGTCCTTCGGATAGGCCTTCTTGTAGTCGGTCACGAGCTTCTTGGCCCCCGGGGTGTCCGCTCCGATGGGCAGCGAGGGGTTCGCCACGTAGTAGTTCTTCATGAGGGCCGGGCCCGCCTGGGTGGCGAGCAGCTGCGGGGCGAAGGCCGAGTTGTTGCCGATGACCGGCACGTTGAAGCCGCCGGCCGCGGCGACGCCGACGAGCGAGGCCGCCTGGCGCGGACCCGCGCTGATCACGACGGCCTTGACGCCGGCCTTCTTCAGGGCGGAGACCTGTGCGGTCATGTCGTTGTCGGTGGGCTTGATCTTCTGCTCGACGACGGTGAGCCCGGACTCCTTCGCCATGTGCTTGGAGCCGACCAGGGCGCTCTCGCCGTAGTCGCCCTCGAAGTAGACGTGCCCGATCTTGTCGCCCTTCTTGACGCCCTTCTCCTTCATCAGGAAGTCGACGGCGTTGATCGTCTCGACGTCGTACGTGGTTCCGATGACCCGGATGTACGGGCTGCCGAGCAGCGAGGCCGACCACGCCTGCGGCAGGACCAGGGCCTTGTCCTGGCCGTCGATGCGCTGCTTGACCGCGGCGACGAACGGCGAGCCGATGAACTGGGTGAAGCCGAGCACGTCCGGCTCCAGCTCGGTGTACCCGGCGACGGCCTTCTGCGGGTCGTAGCCGTGGTCGCGGACGGTGAGCGCGACCTTGTAGCCGCAGACGCCGCCATCGGCGTTCAGCTGCTTCACGTACAGCTGCTGGGCCTGGGTGACGCTCTTGCCGAGGGTCGCGTAGACGCCGGTCATGTCGGTGAGGACGCCGAGCGTGATGGTCTTGCCGGAGATGCCGTCGCCGGTCTTGACCCCGCCCGCGGCCCCCTTGTCCTCGTTGTCGTCCTTGGCCTTGTCGCTGCAACCGGCCAGCACGAGCAGCGCGGCGAGCGCGCCTGCGGCCATCCTGGCCGCATACGTCGTACTCATCGTTCCTCCCCTGAATGGGTCCTGACGCGTCGCCCGGCGGCCACCCTGACCAGGCCGCCGGGCAGGAAGAGCACCACCGCGACGACGGCGGCGCCGTAGAGGTACCGGGATGCCTCGCCCGGTGCGATCCCACCCGTACCGGGGGCGGAGACCAGGGGCAGCGCATCGCTGTAGCGGGTCAGCAGCTGCGGCAGCAGGGAGACGAAGGCGGCCCCGACCACCGCCCCCGAGACCGAACCGAGCCCGCCGATGACGATCATGGCGAGGTATTCCAGCGACAGCGTGATGCCGAAGTAGTCGGGCACCGTCCGCTGGAAGATGAGGGCGAGCAGCACGCCCGCGAGTCCCGCGTACATCGAGGACAGTACGAAGACGGCGGCCCGGTAGCGGGCGACCGGCACTCCGATGACCCCGGCGGCGATGCGGTGGTCGCGGATCGCGTTCATGGCGCGGCCGGGGCGGCCGCGCAGCACTCCGCGGGCGAAGAGCGCACAGCCGAGGAGGAGGACGAGTCCCGCGTACCAGAGCTTCTCCGCCGATCCGAACGGCACGCCCGCGACGACGAGTTCGCTGTCGTCGAAGGTGAGGCCGAAGAGGTTCAGGGGCGGTACGTCGCGGCCGTTGGAGCCGCCGGTCAGATCGTGCGCGTTGAACATCACGTGCAGGCCGATGAAGACGAGCGCGAGCGTCGCGATGCCCAGGTAGGCGCCGCTGAGCCGGCCCGCGATGGGGCTGAAGAGGCCGCCCGCCAGGCCCGCGACGAGGACGGCGAGGACGGCCGCGAGCCAGGTCGGCAGTCCGAGGCCGGTCAGCCCGTCGCCGCCGTCCGCGGCGAACACGCAGTAGCCGTAGGCGCCGACCGCGAGGAAGAAGGCGT
Organism: Streptomyces sp. NPDC050704; assembly: GCF_040654355.1. Taxonomy (NCBI): domain Bacteria; kingdom Bacillati; phylum Actinomycetota; class Actinomycetes; order Kitasatosporales; family Streptomycetaceae; genus Streptomyces; species Streptomyces sp. NPDC050704. Next base: position 38,951 of record NZ_JBFAHW010000090.1, read on the forward strand.
GGCCCATGGAGAGCTGGCCGGTGGAGCCGGTGAGCAGGTTGATGCCGATCGCGCCGATCGCTGCGGCCATCGCGAACAGCCCGGCCTGGAGCCAGAAGCGGTCCACGTAGAAGGGCAGGGCGAACAGGAGGACGGCGCCGGCCGCCCACACGTACGGACGCACGTGGGTGGGCAGGGCGGGCCCGCGGCGGGCGGGCCGGGGCTTGTCGGCCGCCGCGTCACGCGTGAGGACCTCAGACACGGGCCAGCTCCTTCGTGCCGAACAGCCCGGCGGGCCGGATGAGCAGGATCACGGTCATCACGAGATAGGGCGCCAGGTCGCCCAACCCCCGTCCCAGGAAGGTCAGTTCGCTCTGGTAGCCGGTCGCCAGGGACTCCGTGATCCCCACGAGCAGACCGCCGACGAGGGCGCCGGTCGTGGAGTCGAGGCCGCCGAGGATCGCGGCGGGGAAGGCCTTGAGGGCGGCGAGCGAGGTGGCTCTCTCCAGGCCGGGGGTCGGGAAGACGGTCAGGAAGAGCGCCGCGACGGCCGCCAGTCCACCGGCCACGGCCCAGGCGCCGAGCGACACCCTGCCGAGCCGTACGCCCATCAGCGCGGCCGTCTCCGGGCTCTCGGCGGCGGCGCGCATGGCGACGCCCCACGAGGTGTAGCGGAAGGCGAGCAGGAAGGTGGTGATGAGCAGGGCCGCGGCGACGAAGGCCGCGATGCGGGTGTGCGCCAGCGAGATGGGGCCGAGGGTGAGCACGTCGTCGCCCCACGGGTCGCCGAGCGGCAGCACGTCCGTGCCGATGCGGCGGGTCAGTTCGGTGGTGAGCAGGATGTCGACGCCGATGGTGACGATGGCCAGGACGCTGTGGTCGGAGCCCCGGTAGCGGCGCATCACCAGGAACTCGACGGCTGCCCCGACCACCGCGGCGCCGGCGATCCCGACGAGCAGCGCGGGCCAGAAGCCGAGGTCGTCGTGGAGGGTCGCGGTGACGTACCCGCCCGCCAACAGCAGTGACGCATGGGCGAAGTTGACGACCTCGGTGGCCCGGAAGATGACCACGAAACCGAGGGCGATCAGGGCGTACACGGAGCCCATCGAGATGCCGTTGAGGAGGAGTTCGGCGAGGGTGCTCATGACGCGGTCTCCTCTCCCCCGGGTCCCGCGAACCCATCCGGTCTCCCGGACTCATCCGGTCCCTCGAACTCGTCGGGTCCTTCGGCGCGTTCGCCCAGATAGGCGCGTACGACCGCCGGATCGTTCTGTACGTCGCCGGGGGCGCCGTCCGCGATCAGGCGCCCGAAGTCGAGTACGGTCACGGCGTCGGCAAGCCGCATCACCACCCCCATGTCGTGTTCCACCAGGACGATCGAGATGCCGAGGCTGTCGCGAACTCCCGCTATGACGGCGGAGGTTCGCCTTCGCTCGTCGGCGGTCATGCCCGCGACCGGCTCGTCCAGGAGCAGCAGGCGGGGCTCCATGCACAGGGCGCGGGCGAGTTCGGCGAGCTTCTGCTGCCCGTACGGGAGGGAGCCCGCCGGGCGGTTCAGATACGGCGAGATGCCGACGAACTCGGCGATCTCGCGGACGCGTTCACGGTGGCGACGCTCCTCGTGGGCCGCCGAGGGCAGCCGGAGTCCCGCCGCCAGGAAGCCGGTCCTGGTGAGCCGGTGCCGTCCCAGGAGCAGGCTGTCCTCGACCGTGGCGAGCGGCGGCAGGGCGAGGTTCTGGAAGATGCGGGCCACGCCCAGATCGGCGATGCGGTGCGGAGGCATGCCGGTCAGTTCGTGCTCGCCGAAGCGGACGCTGCCGCCGGTGGCGCGGTAGACGCCGGACAGCACGTTGAAACAGGTGGACTTTCCGGCGCCGTTGGGGCCGATGAGTGCGTGCACGGTGCCGGGACGCACGGTGAAGCTCACGGCGTCCAGGGCGGTGAGGCCGGCGAAACGGACGGTCAGGTCCGTCACCTGGAGCGGTGGGACCTCGGAGGTGGGCATGGTGTCGGCCGGCGGGGGCGGCGGGGCGGGGCTCGGCATGGCGTCGCTCATCCCTTCCACCGCGTCAGTGACGGGTGCGCGCCGCCGGCCCGCTCGGCGTCGGCCGCCGCGTCCTCGTCGACCACTCCCAGGTACCGGCGGCGCACCTCGTCCGAGGCGGCCAGTTCGTCGGCCGGTCCTGACAGGGTGACTTCGCCGACTTCGAGGACGTACGCGCGGGAGGCGAGTCGCAGGGCGAGGGCGGCGTTCTGTTCGACGAGCAGGATCGAGGTGCCCTGGGAGTTGATCTCCCGTACGGTGTCGGCGATCCGCTCGGCCATCAGCGGGGCCAGCCCGAGCGACGGCTCGTCGAGGAGCAGCATCCTGGGGGCGGCCATCAGGGCGCGGCCGACCGCGAGCATCTGCTGCTCTCCGCCCGACAGGAGGCCGGCGCGCTGCTGGGCGCGCTCGGCGAGGACGGGGAACAGTTCGTGCACGCGGCGCAGCGCGGCGGCCCGGGCGGCGCGGCCGCCGGTGGCGCCGAGTGCTCCGGCGCGGAGGTTGTCGGCGACGGTCATACGGGCGAACACCCGTCTCCCCTCCGGGATCTGGCACACTCCGGCGGCGACCACGCGGTCCGGTGAAAGACCGTCGAGACGGCGGCCGTTCAGGCTCACCGTGCCGCCGGTGACCGCCCCGCGGTGGAACGACAGCGTCCGGCAGACCGCCCGCAGCAGGGTCGACTTGCCCGCGCCGTTGCCACCGAGCACCGTGACCACGGCTCCCTCGGGCACCTCCAGGGACACCTGGCGCAGTGCGCGTACGGGGCCGTATCCGACCGACAGGTCCCGTACGACCAGTCCTGCACCACCACCCATGGATCTCCCCCTCTCCTCGCTCTGTCCCGGCCGTGTTCCGGCGTTGTGCCCGCCGCGCTCTCGTCCGGTGTGGCGCTCACCCCAGCACCGGCCGGGGCGCCCGTCCACGGGGCGCGGGCGAAACGCTGCGGGTGACCAGCGGGCACGGCCGCGCGTTGTGCACGCGCACAACACTGCGTGTCAGGGGCCTGTGCGGGGCGGCGCAGCGGTGGCATCCTCCGGCCATGGGAGCGCGCAGAAGGCGTACCGGTCACGACTGGAAACTGCTTGCCGAGTCCTGCACGGCGCTGCTGGAGCGGCTGCCGGAGCTCGTCGACGAGCACATGCGGCAACTTGCCGAGTACTCACCCGTGTACGGGGAGTTCCTGCCGTACGACCAGCAGTGGCGGGAGGCCGAGGAGGCGATGCGGATCGGCATCGAGACGATCTCCGCGCCACGGGCCTCGCCGCGCCGTGACCTGGAGTACGCGGAGGAGGCGGGGCGGCGTCGGGCCCAGCAGGGCCTGCCGCTTGAGCTGCTGGTGCACGCGTACCGTACCGCCGGCTATCTGGTGTGGGACGCGCTGATGGAGGGGGCGGCGGCCCGGCAGGAGCCGGAGCGGCTGGCGGTGCTGATGCGCTCGGCGACGATGGTGTGGTCCGCCGTGGACGCGCAGGCCGCCTCAGCCAGTGAGGCGTACCGGGCGACCGAGACGGAGCTGCGGCGGCGTACCGACGAACAGCTTCAGGCGCTTCTCGACGCGCTGTTGGAGGGGCAGGAGGCGCCGGGGCTCGCGGCGCGGGCGGCCGCCGGGCTCGATCTTCCGGAGCGTGGACCGTACGCCGTGGTCGTGCTCCGTGCCGAGCGGCGGGAGTCGCGGGAGTCGTTCCGGCGGCCCTTGGAGGGGGACGGGTACCGGTTCATCTGGCGGATGCGGGCGGACTGTGAGGTGGGGGTGGTGGCGCTGGTCGCCGGGCAGGGGCTCGACGGGGTGGCGCGGGCGCTGGACGGGCGGTGTTCCGGTCCTGGCGGGATCAGCCCGGTGGTCGCGGGTCTCGGTGAGCTCGGGCGGGCTCGGCGGCTTGCCGAGCTGGCGCTGCGGACCTGTCCGCCCGACGCGACGGCCGTCGTGCGGCTCGATCAGCGGATGCCGACCGCGCTGGTCGTGAGCCAGCCCGAGTTGGCGGGGCGGCTTGTGTCCGACGTGTTCGGGGCGGTGCTTGAGCTTGAACCCGGGGATCGGGCCGTGTTGCTCGAAACGCTGGACGTCTGGCTGTCCTGCGAAGGGTCCGCCGGGCGGGCGGCCGGGCGCCTGTACTGCCACCGGAACACCGTCTTCAACCGCCTCCGCCGCTTGGAACAGCTGACGTCCCGGTCGCTGGCCCGGCCGCGGGATCTGATCGAGATGACGTTGGCGTTGGATGCGTATCGGTTGGCGGGGGTGGGGTGAGGAGGGGCTTTTCTTCGCCCCCGCCGCCCCTACCCGTCCCGTCCCCGGGGGCTCCGCCCCAGACCCCGGGGGGTGTGGTGCGTCGGGTGCGGGTGGGTTGTGGCTGGTCGCGCAGTTCCCCGCGCCCCTGGAGGGCGGGCTGCGCCCTGCCCTCCAGGCCATCCAGCCCACCCGCGCCCACTCAGCCCGTCCGGCGTTTGAGGTCCCGCCGAGGCACGTTCGGCCAGCGCCACGCGGTGCTCATCGACCGGGAGACGGGCGCGGACTACACC
>NZ_JBFAHW010000091.1:0-42933 GCF_040654355.1 Streptomyces sp. NPDC050704
GGTGCGGGCCCGGGCAGGGTGGGCGGGGGTCGGGCTGAAAAGCAGGGCGCAGCCCGCTTTTCAGGGGCGCGGGGAACTGCGCGACCAGCCCCACCCACCCGCACCCGACGCAACACACGCCTCGGGGTCTGGGGCGGAGCCCCAGGGGACGGGACGGGTAGGGGCGGCGGGGGCGAGATCCTCTCCTACGGCACCACCACGATCTTCCGCCCCACCCCCGACGCGAACTGCTCCAGCGCCTGGGGATAGCTCGCCAGGGGCAGGCGGTCGCTGATGAAGATGTCCGGGTCGAGAACACCCGTGGCGAAAAGCTCCGCCGCACGCTCGAAACTGTGGAGCACGGCCATGGAGCCGGTGATCGTGATCTCCTGGTTGTAGATGCGGTACGGGTCGATGGAGACCCGCGTCGCGTAGTCGGCGACGCCGAACTGGAGGAACGTGCCGGCCTTGGCCACCCGGTCCAGGCCGTCCTGGATCGCCGCCGCGTTGCCCGTCGCGTCGATCACCAGGTCCCAGCCCTGCGGCCGGTCCAGCTCGTCGGCGTTCGTGGCGGAGGCCGAGACGCCGAGCAGCTGGGCGGTGGACAGGCGCTGGGAGTTCAGGTCCACCACGTCCACGCTCGCCGCGCCCGTGCGCTTGGCCAGCTCCAGCATCATCAGGCCCATCGTCCCGGAGCCGTAGATCAGGACGTGCGCGCCGAGGCGGGACCGGAGGACGTCGTAGCCGCGGACCGCGCAGGAGAGGGGTTCGACGAGGGCCGCGTCCTGGGTGCGTACGTGTTCGGGGAGCTTGACGCAGTTGGCGACGGGGGCGACGGCGTACTGGGCCGCGCCGCCCGCTGTGGTGACGCCGATCGCGGCCCAGCGTTCGCAGAGGTTGTTGTGGCCCGTACGGCAGTAGCGGCACTCGTAGCAGTAGAGGGACGGGTCCACCGCCACCCGGTCGCCGACCGAGAGTTCTGTGACCTGGGTGCCCACTCCGACCACCGCGCCCGCGAACTCGTGGCCCGGCACGATCGGCAGCTTGGGGGCGAACTCGCCCTGGAGGATGTGCAGGTCCGTGCCGCACAGGCCGCAGGCCGCGACCTCGACGACGACCTCGCGGGGCCCTGGCGTCGGGTCCGGGACCTCGGCGACGACGGCCTTGCCCACGGACTCGATGACGGCGGCCTTCATTTCACGGCTCCCAGTGACAGGCCCTGGACCAGTTTGTCCTGGGCGGCGAACCCCGCGGCGAGCACCGGCAGGGAGATGACGAGCGACGCGGCGCACACCTTCGCCAGGAACAGGCCCTGGCTGGTGATGAAGCCGGTCAGGAAGACGGGGGCCGTCTCAGCGACGACGCCGGTGAGGACTCGGGCGAAGAGCAGCTCGTTCCAGCTGAAGATGAAGCAGATGAGGGCCGTGGCGGCGATGCCGGGGAGGGAGATGGGCGCGACTATGCGGGTCAGGATTGTGGGTAGTTTCGCGCCGTCTATCTGTGCTGCCTCGATGACGGCCACCGGGACCTCGGAGAGGAAGGACTGCATCATCCACACCGCGATCGGCAGGTTCATGGAGGTGTAGAGGATGACCAGGAGCCAGATGTTGTCCAGCAGTCCCGTGTTCTTGGCGAAGAGGTAGATCGGCAGGAGGCCCGCCACCACCGGGAGCATCTTGGTGGAGAGGAAGAAGAACAGGACGTCCGTCCACTTCTTCACCGGGCGGATGGAGAGCGCGTATGCCGCCGGGAGGGCCAGGAGGAGGACGAGCAGTGTCGACGCCAGCGATGCCACCGTCGAGTTGATGAGTGCGGGCCAGGGGCTCGCGCCGCCGCCCGCGCCGAAGAACTCGCGGTAGCCGTCCAGGGTGAGCGCGGCTCCGAAGGACGGGGGATTGGTCGCCGCGTCCTCCTCCGAGTGGAAGGACGTCAGGGCCATCCAGGCGATGGGGAGGAAGAACACTATTCCGGCCAGCCAGGCCAGTAGGCCCAGGCCCGCTCCCTTGGTGCGGCTGGGGCGTACTCGTATCGCGGTGGCGCTCATGCGCGGCCCACCTCCTCGCGGAACAGGGACGAGACCACGCGGAGCGCGAAGGTCGCGATGATGATCGAGCCGATGACGACCAGGACGCCGGCCGCGGAGGCGAGGCCGTTCTCGTGGGCCTGGTAGAAGCTCTGGTAGACGGTGTAGGGCAGGTTCGCGGTGCCCAGGCCGCCGGAGGTGATCGTGAAGACCGCGTCGAAGTTCTGGACGATGTAGATCGAGCCCAGCAGGGCGCCGAGTTCGAGGTAGCGGCGCAGGTGGGGGAGTGTCAGGTAGCGGAAGACCTGCCAGTCGCTCGCGCCGTCCACGCGTGCTGCTTCTATCTGCTGGTGGTCTCGGCTCTGCAGGCCCGCCAGCAGGATCAGCATCATGAAGGGCGTCCACTGCCAGACGAGGGATGCCTCCACGGCGAGGAGTGGGGTGTTGGAGATCCAGTCCGGCTGTGGGCCGCCCACGTAGTGGAGAAGGCCGTTCAGGAGGCCGTACTCGGGGTTGTAGAGCACGTGCTTCCAGAGCAGGGCCGCTGCTACGGGGACCACCAGGAAGGGTGCGATCAGGAGTGTGCGGACCAGGCCGCGGCCCCTGAACTTGCGGTCCAGGAGGAGGGCGAGCCCGAGGCCCAGGACGAGGCTGGCCAGTACGACGGCGACCGTCAGCAGGATCGTCGTCCAGACCGACTGGCGCAGGTCGGCGTCGCTGAGGACCTCGGAGTAGTTGCCGAAGCCCGTGAAGGAGCGGGCGTCCGGGTAGAGGGAGTTCCAGTCGAAGAAGGAGATCACCAGCGTGGCCACGAACGGGAGCTGGGTCACGGCGATCATGAAGATCAGGGCGGGGAGCAGCGGGGCCCGGGTCGCCCAGGCGCGCAGGCGGCCCGACGGGGGCTTCCGCTCGGCGCGTACGGATGGTGCGGCTACTGGGGCTGTCGTCGTGGCGGTCATCGTCCCTCGTACTCCTCGGCGATCTCCTCGGCCAGTTGCTGGGACTTCTTCAGGGCCGACTCGACGGACTGGCGTCCGGCGATGGCCGCGCTGATCTCCTGCGAGACCTTGGTGCCGAGATCGGTGAACTCGGGGATGCCGACGAACTGGATGCCGGGGGCCGGGCGCGGCTGCACCCCGGGATCGGTCGGCCGGGCCTCCTCGATGGCGGAACGGGTCACGTCCTCGAACGCGGCGGCCTCCTTGCGGTACGCCGCGTTCTCGTAGGTGGACGCGCGCTTGCCGGCCGGCACGTTGGACCAGCCGATCTCCTCGCCGACCAGCTGCTCGTACTCCTTGCTCGACGCCCAGGAGACGAACTTCCAGGCCTTGTCCGGGTTCCGGGACGCGTCCTGGATGCCCCAGGCCCAGGTGTAGAGCCAGCCGGAGCTCTTCGTCTCCTCGACGGGCGCCGGTACGTAGCCGATCTTGCCCTTGACCGGGGAGTTGGCCGACTCCAGGGAACCGGCTCCGGACGTGGCGTCGTACCACATGGCGGTCTTGCCCTGGGTCATGTTGTTGAGGCACTCCGCGAAGCCGGCCTGGGCCGCACCCGACTCGCCGTGCTCGCGGACGAGGTCCACGTAGAACTGGGTCGCCTTCCTGAACTCCGGGGAGTCGAGCCGCGCCTTCCAGTCCTTGTCGAACCACGTGCCGCCGAAGGTGTTCACGACCGTGGTGAGCGGTGCCATGATCTCGCCCCAGCCGGGCAGGCCGCGCAGACAGATGCCCTTCATGCCTGACTCGGCGCCGTCGACCTCGGCCGCGAGGTCGGCCACCTGCGTCCAGGTCGGGCGGTCGGGCATCGTGAGGCCCTCCTTGGCGAACACGTCCTTGCGGTACATCAGGAAGGACGACTCGCCGTAGAAGGGCTGCCCGTAGAGCTTGCCGTCGTCGCCGGTGAGGGACTGGCGCATGGGCTTGAGGACGTCCTGCTCGTCGTAGGCGCTGTCCTTCGCGACGTACGAGTCCATCTCGTGCAGCCAGTCGTTCCTGGCGTAGATCGGTATCTCGTAGTTGCTCAGGGTGGCCACGTCGTACTGGCCGGCCTGGTTGGCGAAGTCCTGGCTGATCTTGTCGCGGACGTCGTTCTCCGGCAGGACGGTGAAGTTCACCTTGATGCCGGTCTTCTTGGTGAAGTGGGCCTTGGTGAGCTTCTGCAACTCCATCATCTGCGGGTTGTTGACCATGAGGACGTTGATGGAGTTGCCGCCGGAGCCCGCCCCGCCGGCTCCGGCCCAGCAGCCGGAGAGCAGCGGGGTGAGCAGCGTCCCTGCGGCGGCCGCGGCGAGCATCGCGCGCGGCCTCCGTCGGCTCTGGGTTCGCATGGATCGCTCCTGGGACGTATTGGGATATAAGGGATACTGCAGGGCATGGGGGTGCCCTGCGTAGTGGGTCAGTTGGGTTTTCGGACGGTGGGGAAGCCGGTCGGGTGGGGTCGGTTCTCGGATTCAGACTCGGATGACCTGAGGGCCCTGCATGGAGTAGCGGTGGGCCTCGGAGGTGGGGAGGAGCGTGCTGGTGACGATCGCCTCCAGGGCGCTGACCTCCGCGAAACGGCAGAAGCTGACCGCGCCGAACTTGGTGTGCACACCCGCGAAGACCGTGCGCCGGGAGGCGCGGACCGCCTGTGACTTGACCTCGCTGACCGCCGGGTCGGGCGTGGTGAGGCCGTGTTCGCGGGAGATGCCGTTGGCGCCGATGAACGCCAGGTCGATGACGAAGCCGGCGAGCATCTTCGTCGTCCAGTGGTCGACGGTGGCGAGCGTGCCGGGCCGCACCCGGCCGCCGAGGAGGAGGACCGTCGTGTGGTCGGCCTCGGCGAGCGCTCCCGCGGTGGCCAGGGACGCGGTGACCACGGTGAGCGGCCGGTCCCGGGGCAGTGACTCGGCGATGAGTTGCGGGGTGAACCCCTCGTCGACGAAGACCGTCTCGGCGTCCCCGAGCAGCTCGGCCGCGGCGACCGCGATCCGGCGCTTCTCGGGCACGTGGCTGGTGGCGCGGAAGGCGAGGGTCGTCTCGAAGCCGGCGCTCTCCACGGGGTAGGCGCCGCCGTGCGTGCGGCGGACGAGGCCGTGGTCCTCCAGGGCCCGCAGATCGCGGCGTACGGTCTCCTTCGCGACGCCCAGCTCGGCGGCGAGCTCGTTGACGTCGACGGCGCCGGTGCGGCGGGCGCTCTGGACGATCTCCCGCTGACGTTCTTCCGCACTCATGGCCGACACCTCTCCGTGCTCACTGCCCGTTCGGGCCCGGTGGGACCCATGGGGGAAGTTCTACCGCCGGTGCGCGGCACTGACCAGGCCTGTTGCAGGCCCGATGGCGCCCGTATGTGCCCGTACCGTACGGCGGCCGCCCGCGTGGGACCTGCGGTGCAGCGGAATTCGGGCAGTGCGGATGCCCGAACGGCGGGGCGGACGGGCCCGTTCGGTGCCCGTCCGCCCTGTGTTCCGGTCTCGGTTCGGTGGCTCAGGTGGGTCAGTGGCGCAGGTGGGTCAGTACGGCCGGACGGGTCAGTACGGCCAGATGGGCGGGTTGGTGACGAAGTGGCCGCCCAGGCAGGCGTGGTCCGGGTTCTCCGGGTCCAGCTCGCCCTGCTCGGCGATCAGCTTCTCGGCGTACGGCTCGGAGTCGTCCCGCGGCTCGTAGCCGAGCGCCCGGGCGGTCGACAGGTCCCACCACAGGCGTGTGTTGGCCGACGAGCCGTAGACCACGGTGTGCCGGACGTCCTCGGCGGTCAGGGCCGCGTGCAGGAGGCGGGCGCCGTCGTCGGGGCTCATCCAGACCGACAGCATGCGCACGCTGGTGGGCTCCGGGAAGCAGGAGCCGATCCGGACGGACACGGTCTCCATGCCGTGCTTGTCCCAGTAGAACTGGGCCAGGTCCTCGCCGAACGCCTTCGACAGGCCGTAGAAGGTGTCCGGGCGGTGCGGGGTGTCGATGGGGATGAGCGCGCCCGGGTCGTGCGGCGCGTCGCCCTCGGGGCGCGGGGTGAAGCCGACCGCGTGGTTGGAGGAGGCGAAGACGATGCGCCGCACGCCCTCCTCGCGCGCGGCCTCGTACAGGTTGTACGTGCCCTCGATGTTCGCCTTCAGGATCTTGTCGAAGGTGGACTCCAGGGAGATGCCCGCGAGGTGGATGATCGCGTCCACGCCCCGTACGGCCTCGCGCAGGGACTCCTTGTCGCCGAGGTCCGCGGTGATCGCGTCCGGCTCGCCCTCGATCGGCAGCAGGTCGAGGAGGCGCAGTTCGTAGCCGTAGGCGGGCAGGAGCTCCCGCATCAGGGTGCCGAGGCCGCCGGCGGCGCCGGTGAGCAGGACGGTGCGGGGAGCGGGCATCCTCGGGTCTCCTTGAATCAACCGCTGTATGCGTGTACGGCATTCACATCCGTGGACACGCTAAGGATCGTGAACCGGCTGCGTCAAGTGTCGCGCGGAGCCTGCGCCGCCGCTCACGAAGTGGGGAAATCCGCGCCCCCATTGCTCCCAGAATGCGAGATCGACGGCTTGACCGCCCCCAAGGGGGCACCTTAGCGTGGATGCGTTCAGAGATATGGACGTTAATCAGAAACGTGCACGGGTGGCGTGTGCGTGCTTGCTCTAGGGAGAGCCCGTGACGTCAGCACCGTCAGCCCCCCTTGCCGCTCGGCTCGGTATCCCGAGCGGGCCGCTGTTCTTTCCCGTCACCGCGTACGACCGCGACGGCGCTCTCGACCTCGACGTGTACCGCGAGCATGTCCGGCGAGGTGTCGAGGCCGGGGCCGCCGCGGTCTTCGCCTGCTGCGGCACCGGGGAGTTCCACGCGCTCACGCCCGAGGAGTTCCAGGACTGCGTGCGGGCGGCCGTCGAGGAGACGGCCGGACGCGTGCCCGTCGTCGCGGGCGCCGGGTACGGCACCGCGCTCGCCGTGCGGTACGCGCGGCTCGCCGAGGAGGCGGGCGCGGACGGACTGCTCGCCATGCCGCCCTATCTCGTCGTCGCCGGGCAGGAGGGCCTGCTGCGGCACTACACGGAACTGGCCGCCGCCACCTCGCTCGACGTGATCGTGTACCAGCGGGACAACGCCGTGTTCACGCCGGAGACCGTGGTCGGACTGGCCCGGACCGACGGGATCATCGGGTTCAAGGACGGGCTGGGCGATCTGGACCTGATGCAGCGGATCGTGAGCACGGTCCGCGGCGAGGTGTCCGGGGACTTCCTGTACTTCAACGGGCTGCCGACCGCCGAGCTGACCGGGCTCGCCTACCGGGGCATCGGGATCACGCTGTACTCGTCCGCCGTGTTCTGCTTCGCCCCGGAGATCGCGCTGGCCTTCTACCGCGCGTACAACTCCGGCGACGACGCCACCGTGAACCGGCTGCTCGACGGGTTCTACCGGCCCTTCGTCGACCTGCGCGCGCATGGGCGCGGGTACGCCGTCTCGCTGGTCAAGGCGGGCGTACGGCTGCGCGGCCTCGACGTCGGCGAGGTGCGGTCGCCGCTGCACGAACCGACCGAGGATCATGTCAAGCAGCTCGCTCAGCTGATCGAGCGTGGGTACGAGCTGCTCCAGGAGGGCGTGTGAAGGCTTCGACCTTCGTCTACCCGTGGGATGTCAACGGCGATCCCGGCGCCGCGGCGCGCATCGCCGGGCTCGGGGTCCGGCAGGCGACGCTCGCCTCCGCGTACCACTCCACGCGGGCGCTGACCCCTCGGCACCCGCGGACCCGGATCGTCACCGCCCGGCACGCGGCCGTGCTCTACCCGGTGGACGGCGAGCGGTGGGAGGGGCGCCGGCTCCGGCCGTACGCCGCCGGGGACTGGGCGCCGGGGGACGCGTACGGGGATGCCGCCGCGGCCCTCGCGGCGGCGGGGCTCGATGTGCACACCTGGGTGGTGCTCGCGCACAACTCCCGTATGGGCGAGGAGTTTCCGGACACGTCCGTGGTCAACGCCTACGGAGACCGCTATCCGTGGGCGCCCTGCATCGCGCAGCCCGACACGCGCGCGTACCTGGTCGAGCTGGCCGTCGAGGCGGCGGTACGGCCCGGCGCCGCGGGTACGGAGCTGGAGTCCCTCGGCTGGTACGGGCTCGCACATCTGCACGCCCACGACAAGACGGCGGGCGTGGCGGTCGGGGACGCCGGGCTGTACCTGATGTCGCTGTGCTTCTGCCCCTCCTGCCGCGACGGCTATACGCGACGGGGTCTCGACCCCGACGAGTTGGCGGCCTCGGTCCGGCGGGCCCTGGAGCCCGTCTGGCGCGGCGAGGCACCCGCGGGGGGCTGGGAAGCCGTCGAGAAGCTGCTCGGCGCGGAGTTGGCGACGGCCACGCGCGCGTGGCGTGACTCCGTCGCCCGCTCGCTCCAGACGGAGGCCGTCGGCGCGGTGCGCTCGGCGGCTCCCGAGGGGTTCCAGATCCTGCTGCACGCGGACCCGCTCTCGTACCGCGTCGGCGCGAACGTCGGCGTGGATCCCGCGCACATCCTGTCGGTCGCCGACGGCGTGGTCGTGCCGTGCTCCGGAGGCCCCGAGCCGCTGACTCCCTTTGCCGAGCAGGCAGTTGAGAGGAACGTGCTGGCGGCCAACTTCACCGTGGTGAGCGGGATGGGCGGCCGCCCCGCGACACTCGGCGAGGACGTGGCGCGGGCGGTCGGCCTCGGGGCCACCGAAGTGCGGCTTTATCACGCGGGGTTGGCGTCCGACGAGGACTTGTCGCTCGTGACGGAGGCGCTCACGCGGCTCGGCTGACGCCGCAGCAGGGGCACGACCGTCACCAGCCGCACCAGCCCAAGAACCGCCAACAGCACCTGGTGGGGCACGAGTTCGACCAGGCCCGCGCCGATCGCGAGTCCCACCGCGGTCGGGGCGAGCAGCAGCGTGTTGGCGGTCGCCGTCGTACGGCCAAGGAGGGCGTCCGGGGTCTCGCGCTGGACCGCGGTGACGGCCGCGATCAGCACGCACGGGAGCCCCACGCCGACCGCCACGGCGGAGGCCAGGACCACCGTGTCGTACGGGAGCGCGCGAGCCGTCACGGCCACGGCGGTGAGCGCGATGCCGCAGCCCGCGAACCGGCGCTCGCCCAGGCGGCGCAGCAGCGGGCCCGCGGCCAGGCCGATCGCCACCGATCCGGCGCCCTGGGCGACATACAGCACACCCACGTACGCGGGGGAGCGGCCCAGGCCCTCCGCCACCGCGTAGATCGCCGCCCCGTTGAGGCCGGAGAAGAGCATCGTCGTGCCGCCGGCGACGACCAGGGGACGCAGGGTCGCGTGGCCCCAGAGGTAGCGGGCGCCTTCGGCCGTCTGTGTGCGCCAGCCGGTCGGGGCCGGGCGCGGCTTCGGCTCGTGTACGCGCAGGAGTGCGTAGAGGCCCGCCGCCAGGGCGAAGGTGAGCGCGTCCAGGAGGGCCACGCGGGCGCCCCCGTACGCCGCGTACAGCCCCGCTCCGGCCAGCGGGGCGAGCAGCTTCATGCCCTCGTTGGCCGTCATCCGGAGGCCGTTGAAATCACCGAGGAGCTGTCTGTCGACGGCCGTGGCCACCAGCGTCGACTCCGCCGCGTCGTGGACGACACCGGCCGCGCCGTAGACGAGGAGGACGGCGAAAAGGATCCACAGGGCGTCCGCGGAGTCGACGGCGAACAGGGACAGCAGGAGCGCGGCCAGGCCGAGGTTCGTCCACACCAGCAGCGGCCTGCGGCGGACACGGTCCGCGAGGGTGCCGAGAGCCGGGCCGATGAGCGTGGGCGCCCAGAGGGCGAAGACGCAGAGCGCGGCAAGACCGTCCGAGCCGGTCAGGTCCTTGACCCAGATCCCGGCCACCAGCCACATCGCCGACGTGCCGAAACCGGAGACCAGGACCCCGCCGAGGTAGAGACCCGCGTTGCGGTCGCGCAGGACGCGGGTCACCGGCCAGGTGGATGCCCCTTTGGGGGCCGATGTCGTCATGCCTGGTCATCGTGGGGCTAAGGCCCCCGGGCCGGGATCGGGCAGTTGCCCTAGAAGCGGGCAGGGGCGGCGGTCGTCGGCGTCAGACGGTGACCACGAGCTTGCCCCGAGGGTGGTCCTTCTCCAGGTGGCGGATCGCGGCGGGCGCCTCGGCGAGCGGGTACGTGCGGTCGACGGCCGGGACGATCCTGCCCTGTTCGGCGAGGTCCTTGAGGGTCAGCAGGTCTTCCCGGCGGGCGACGGAGACGAGGTTGCGGAGGTTCTGGCCGATGAAGGGGGAGAGCAGGACGGCCCGGAGGCCGCGGCTCAGGCCGCCGAAGAAGGCGGTTCCGCCCTCGCCGCCGACGATGACGAGGGTGCCGCGCGGAGTGAGGGCGCGGCGCAGGACGGGCAGCGGGCGCAGGCCCGCGTTGTCGACGATGACGTCGTAGCGGCGCGGGCCGTCGGTGATGTCCTCGCGGGTGTAGTCGATGACGTGGGCGGCGCCCTGGGAGCGGACGAAGTCCGCGCCCGTGGGGCCGCAGACGCCGGTGACCTCGGCGCCGTACATCGTGGCGAGCTGGACGGCGTAGGACCCCACGCCGCCGGAGGCGCCGATGACGAGGACCTGCTGGCCCGGCTCCGGGCGGCCCTTGCCGGTGAGGGCCTGGAGGGCGGTCATGCCCGAGACGGGGAGCGCGGCGGCCTGCTCGAAGGTGAGGTTGGCGGGCTTGAGCGCGATCTTGGCGGCCTTGGCGCACGCGTACTCGGCGAACGAGCCCTCGCAGTTGCCGAAGACCTCGTCGCCCGGCTTGAAGTCGGTCACCTTGGCGCCGACCGCCTCGACGCGTCCCGCGCCGTCCCAGCCCCGTACGGGATTCTTCGGCCTGCGGAGTCCCAGGGCGACGCGGGCCACATGGGGGCGGCCCGTCATGAGGTGCCACACCTCGGGGCCGACACCCGCCGCGCGCACCTCGACGAGCACCTCGTCGTCGCGGGGCACGGGCCGGTCGATGTCGCGCAGTTCCAGGAGGTCCGCTGATCCGTAGGCATCCTGAACGATCGCCTTCATGGCGTGGCTCCCCTTCGTGGTCCCGACACCGAACGTCCCGGATACCCAGAGCATCTCGGGGGCTCGAACGCCTGACCAGGTTCCTGAGCATGATCTCGGGAGCGGGCGCGATGAGTTTCCGTACGGCCGTCGGTCTACCCGTTGGCGACCCCGCGACCAGAGGAGCCGAACATGCCCGAAGGCAGTACGACACCGACGACTCTCGACCTGGGGCCGCAGGCCCTGATCGTCGTCCGTCTCGCGGAGGAAGTGGGCGACGAGCAGCTGGACGCCGCGACGCCGTGCCCGGAGTACGCGGTACGCCATCTGCTGGGACATCTGCTCGGGCTGGCCGGCGCCTTCCGGGACGCCGCACAGAAGAATCTCGGTTCCTCGACGGACACCGACCCCGGTTCCCGGGTGCCGGACCTGACGCCCGGCTGGCGGGTCGAGCTGCCGAAGGTCCTCGGCGAGCTGGCCGAGGCCTGGCGCGACCCGTCCGCCTGGACCGGCGCCACCCGGGCCGGTGGCGTGGACCTGCCCGGCGAGGTCGCGGGCATCATCGCCGCCGACGAACTCGTGGTCCACGGCTGGGACCTGGCCCGTGCGACCGGCCAGTCGTACGCGCCCGACGCGGCGGCCCTGCGGGCGGCGTACGAGGTGCTGTCCCCGACCGCCGACGACCCGGAAGGCGGCGGCCTCTTCGGACCTCCTGTGCCGGTGCCGCCGGGAGCGCCCCTGCTGGACCGGGTGATCGGACTGAGCGGCCGGAACCCGAGCTGGCCGAGCAAGTAGAGCCCCGGCCACCGCCTTGGGTCAGACCCCGGCCACCGCCTTGGGTCCGGCCCCGGACAAAACACCAAGCCCCGGCCCCGCCGGAACCGTACGCTCCCCGCATGCCCCTCACCCTCACCACTCTCGGCACCGCCTCCCCGCACCCCCGGCCGGGCCACCCCTGCTCCGGCTACCTGCTGAGCGGCGGCGGCGCCGAGGTCTGGGTGGACGCCGGTCCGGGGACGTTCGCCGAGTTGCAGCGGCACACTGATCCGGCGCGGTTGACGGCGATCTGGATCTCACATCTGCATGCCGACCACTGCGCCGACTTGTTGGCTGCCGTGTACGGGCTGGCGTACGGCGGGCTCACTCCGGACGCACCTATTCCGGTTCATGCGCCCGAGGGTTGTGGGCAGCGCCTCGCCGGGTTCTTCGGCAAGCCCGATCCGGGGTTCCTGAGCGGGATCTTCGAGTTCAGGGACCTGGTCGACGGAGATGAGGTGCGGTACGGCGGGCTGCGACTCACCAGTCATGCCGTCGTGCACGACACCGAGGCGTACGGGCTGCGGGCCGAGTGCGAGGGGAGGGTCCTCGCGTACTCGGGGGACAGCGGCCCGTGCGAGGCGCTCGTCGAACTCGCCCGGGGAGCCGACCTGTTCCTCTGCGAGGCCGACATCGACCGGCATCGCGAAGGCGAAGGCGAAGGCGATGGTGAAGGCAGGCAGGTCCACCTGACTCCGGAGGACGCCGGCGCGCTGGCCCGGTCGGCGGGAGTGGGTGAACTGCTTGTCACCCACGTCGGCCCCACCCTCACACCCCAGGCTGCCACCGCCCGCGCCGCGGCCGTGTTCGGCGGCCGTACCTCCATGGCCCGTGAAGGCGACGCGAAGGTCGTCTGAAGATCATCTGAAGGTCAACCTCAGCTTCTTTTGTCAGAAGCATTGACGAAACATCGGGCGCCCTCCTAGCTTCATCGCGTCGTACTTCGTACGTCATATATGAGACGCGATACGCGAGATCCGATACGCGAGATCCCCGAGAGGCGCGCATGACCTCTGTGCCCACGCCGATCCCCTCCCGCACGCAGTTCGTGCTGGAAGGGATCAAACACCGCATCCTCACCGGGCAGTTGACGCCCGGTCAGGCCCTGGTCGAGACCGAGCTCGCCGCGCAGTTCGGGGTGTCCAAGACCCCGGTGCGGGAGGCGCTCAAGACCCTGGCCGGCACCGGACTCGTCGTGATGAACCAGTACAAGGGCGTCACGGTGCGCATGGTGGACGCGGACATGGCGCGCGAGGTGTACGACGTACGGCTGCTCCTGGAGCCGGAGGCGCTGCGGCGCTCCGTGCAGCGCGGAGTCTCCCTCGACACGGCCCGCGACGCGCTCGAACGCGCGGACGGCGCCACCGACACCGCCCAGCGCTCCCTCGCCAACCGCGAGTTCCACCGCGCCCTGTACGTCACCTGCGGCAACCCGCTGCTCGGCCGGATGCTCGACGAGGTCCGGGACCAGGCCGCCCTGGTCTCCGCCGTCGCCTGGGCCGCCAACCCGTCCTGGGAGCGCGAGGCCACCGAGCACCGGGAGATCCTGCGCCTTGCCCTCGACGGCGACTCGGACGGCGCGGCACGCGCTCTGCACTCGCACATCGCCTCGTTCGTGCAACGGGCCTTCCCCGAGGCCCAGGGAAAGGGTGAGCAGGAATGACCGCGACCACGACCACGTTCGAGGCCCAACGGGCCGCTCTCGCCGACGTGGTGGCGATCCCCGTGACCCCGTTCGCCGAGGACGGGACCATCGACCACGAGGTCTTCCGGGCACTGCTGCGCCGGGTGCTCGACGGCGGCGTCCGCATCCTCACGCCCAACGGCAACACCGGCGAGTTCTACGCACTGAGCCCCGAAGAGCGGCGCACGGTCACCGAGTTGACCATCGACGAGGCGGGGGAGCGGGCCATCATCCTGGTCGGGGTCGGGCACGACGTGCCGACCGCCGTCGCCTCCGCGCGGCACGCCCGCGAGCTCGGGGCGCAGATGGTGATGGTCCATCAGCCCGTGCACCCGTACGTCTCGGCGGGCGGCTGGGTCGACTACCACCGGGCGATCGCGGAGGCCGTCCCCGAGCTGGGCGTCGTCCCGTACATCCGCAACCCGGTGCTCGCCGGCGCCCGGCTCGCCGAACTGGCCGACATCTGCCCGAACGTCATCGGCGTGAAGTACGCCGTACCGGACGCGGCCCGCTTCGCCGCGTTCGCCCGGGACGCGGGACTCGAGCGCTTCGTGTGGGTGGCCGGGCTCGCGGAGCCGTACGCGCCCTCGTACTTCTCGGCGGGCGCGACGGGCTTCACGTCGGGTCTGGTGAACGTCGCCCCGGCCGTCTCGCTGAACATGATCGAAGCGCTTCGATCCGGCGACTACGCGGGCGCCATGAAGGTGTGGGAGCAGATCCGCCGCTTCGAGGAGCTGCGCGCGGCCAACGGCTCGGCCAACAACGTGACGGTGGTGAAGGAGGCCCTGGCCTCGCTCGGCCTGTGCCGCCGCGAGGTCCGGCCGCCGAGCAGGGAGCTCCCCGAGTCCGAACGGGCCGAGATCGCCGTCATCGCCTCGGGGTGGTCCATATGACCGGCAGAAGTGAAACGACCGGCGGTAGCGAAATGACCGGCGGTAGTGAAGTCCCCGTCGCCCCAAGAGAGTTGCGCAGCCATCAGTGGTACGGGACGGAAGGGCTGCGCTCGTTCAGCCACCGAGCCCGCACCCGTCAGCTCGGCTACCTGCCCGAGGAGCACCTGGGCAAGCCCGTCATCGCGATCCTCAACACCTGGTCCGACATCAACCCGTGCCACGTCCACCTGCGGGACCGGGCCCAGGCGGTCAAGCGGGGCGTGTGGCAGGCCGGCGGCTTCCCGCTGGAGTTCCCGGTGTCGACGCTCAGTGAGACCTTCCAGAAGCCGACCCCGATGCTCTACCGCAACATGCTCGCGATGGAGACCGAGGAACTGCTGCGGTCCTATCCGGTGGACGGGGCCGTGCTGATGGGCGGCTGCGACAAGTCCACGCCCGCGCTGCTCATGGGGGCCGCCTCGGCGGATCTCCCCGCGATCTTCGTGCCCGCCGGGCCCATGCTGCCCGGCCACTGGCGCAACGAGATCCTCGGCTCCGGCACCGACATGTGGAAGTACTGGGACGACAAGCGCGCCGGACTCATCGGCGACTGCGAGATGACCGAACTGGAGAGCGGGCTCGCCCGCTCGCCCGGCCACTGCATGACCATGGGTACGGCGTCCACGCTGACCGCGGCCGCCGAGGCGCTCGGGGTCACGGTCCCAGGCGCCTCCAGCATCCCGGCCGTCGACTCCGGGCACGACCGGATGGCCGCGGCCTCCGGCCTCCGGATCGTCGAACTCGTCCGCAAGAACCGGAAGTTGTCCGACATCCTCACCTCGGAGGCCTTCGAGGACGCGGTGACGACCGTGCTCGGACTCGGCGGTTCCACCAACGCCGTGATCCATCTGATCGCCATGGCCGGGCGCTCCGGAGTCCGGCTCACGCTCGACGACTTCGACCGGATCGCGCGTACGGTGCCGGTGCTCGCGAACGTACGGCCCGGCGGCCAGAAGTACCTGATGGAGGACTTCCACTTCGCGGGCGGGCTGCCCGGGTTCCTGTCGCGGATCACCGATCTGCTGCACCTGGACCGGCCGACCGTCTCGCACGACACGCTGCGCGAGCAGCTCGACGGAGCCCTCGTCCACAACGACGAGGTGATCCGGCCGCGCGACAACCCGGTCGCGGACGAGGGCGGCGTGGCGGTCCTGCGGGGCAACCTCTGCCCCGACGGCGCGGTCATCAAGCACATCTCCGCCGAGCCGCACCTGCTCAAGCACACCGGTTCCGCGGTCGTCTTCGACGACTACCGGACCATGCAACGGACCATCAACGACCCGGAGTTGGGCATCACGGCGGACACCGTGCTGGTGCTGCGCAACGCCGGCCCCAAGGGCGGTCCCGGCATGCCCGAGTACGGGATGCTGCCGATCCCCGACCACCTGCTGAAGCAGGGCGTACGGGACATGGTGCGGATCTCCGACGCCCGGATGAGCGGCACGAGTTACGGCACCTGCGTGCTGCACGTGGCGCCCGAGTCGTACATCGGCGGGCCGCTCGCGCTGGTCCGCACCGGCGACACCATCACGCTCGACGTCGATGCACGTCTGCTCCGACTGAACGTGGACGACGACGAGTTGGCGCGGCGCAGGGCGGAGTGGACCGCGCCGCCCGAGCGGTACGAGCGCGGCTACGGCGCGCTCTACAACGAACAGATCACCCAGGCCGACACCGGCTGCGACTTCGCCTTCCTGGCACGGCCGGGCAAGGTGCAGGACCCGTACGCGGGCTGAGGGACAGGCGCACCGGCCGACGGACGAGCCAACCGGCGTCCCTTTCGGCCGAGATCACGCACGATCACGCACGACCACGCACAGCGCTCCACCGAAGACCGGCCAGATAGCAAGCGCTTTCACAGGAGTGAACCGGAACGAACAGAACGCCCAGCAAGAGCGCACAGCACCACCCGCACACCCCGAGAACGGAGACAGTCATGGCACAAGCCGCAGCCGTGGCGAAAAAGCCCGCGCCACCCCGGCGGCGCCGTGGCTCAGCGACGCCCCGCAAACTCCCGTATCTGCTGATCGCCCCGGCGGGACTGCTGATGCTGGGCTTCATCGCCTACCCGGTGCTCAGCGTCTTCTACTACAGCCTGCAGAACTACAACCCCACCAAGCCGTGGCGGAACGGCTACGCGGGCTTCGACAACTTCGTGCACGCCTTCACCGAGGACCCGCTGTTCTGGGACACGCTGGTATTCAGCGCCAAGTGGGTCGTCGTCGAGGTCGGTCTGCAGCTGATGTTCGGGCTGGCGCTCGCACTGATCGTCAACCAGACCTTCGTGGGACGCTCGCTCGGCCGCGCGATGGTGTTCTCGCCGTGGGCCGTCTCCGGTGTGCTCACCTCCGCGATCTGGGTGCTGCTCTACAACTCCCAGACGGGCATCACCCGTTACCTCGCCGACATGGGCATCGGTGACTACGGCACCAGCTGGCTGTCGGACACCTCGACCGTGTTCTCCGCGGCGGTCGTCGCGGACCTGTGGCGCGGTGTCCCCTTCTTCGCGATCCTCATCCTCGCCGACCTCCAGTCCGTCTCGAAGGACCTGTACGAGGCCGCCGAGGTCGACGGAGCCAGCCGCTTCCAGCAGTTCTTCCACATCACGCTGCCGCACCTCAAGGACGCGATCATCCTGTCCACACTGCTGCGCGCGGTCTGGGAGTTCAACAACGTCGACCTGCTCTACACACTCACCGGCGGCGGGCCGGCGGGCGAGACGACGACACTCCCGCTCTACATCGCCAACACCAGCGTCGACGCACACAACTTCGGCTACGCATCGGCCCTGACCACGGTCGCGTTCGTCATTCTGCTCTTCTTCTCGATGGTCTATCTGAGGCTGAGCAAGTTCGGAGGTGGAGAGAAGTGATCACCAAGGACGTCGAGATCAGCCCCCCGGCGGCACCCGCCCCGGTGGCCGACGAGCCGCCACAGCGCCCGGGCAAGCGCAAGCGCGCCTGGGACGAGGCCCCCCGCTGGCAGATCTACCTCCCCCTCGGTATCTACCTGGTCTTCACCCTCATCCCCTTCTACTGGATCCTGCTCTTCGCCCTGCGCAAGCCCGGCTCGACCTCGCTCGTGCCGTGGCCCATGACCTTCGAGCACTTCGAGAAGGTGTGGACCGAGCGCAGCTTCGGGACGTACTTCGAGAACAGCGTCTACGTCGGCGTCGCCACGCTCCTGATGACCACGCTCGTCGCGCTGGCCGGCGGCTATGCCCTCGCCCGCTTCGACTTCAAGATCAAGCGCGCCTTCATGCTGGCGCTGCTCTGCTCCCAGTTCGTACCGGGCGCGCTGCTCCTCGTGCCGCTGTTCCAGATCTTCGCCGAGCTCCAGATGATCAACTCGCTGGTCAGCGTCATCATCGCGGAGACGGTCTTCCAGCTGCCGCTGTCGATGATCCTGATCAGCGGCTTCATCCGGAACGTGCCGTACTCCCTGGAAGAGGCCGCCTGGGTCGACGGCTGCAACCGCTTCACCGCCTTCCGGGTCGTCGTCCTGCCGCTGCTGCGGCCCGGCCTCATCGCCGTCGGTTCCTTCGCCTTCGTGCACTCCTGGAACCACTTCCTGTTCGCCCTGATGTTCCTCAGCAACCAGGACAAGCAGACGATCCCGGTCGGCCTCAACAGCCTGATGAGCGCCGACAGTGTCGACCTGGGCGCGCTCGCCGCCGGCGGCATCATCGCGGCCGTGCCCGTTGTGATCGTCTTCGCCTTCATCCAGAAGTGGCTGATCACGGGCTTCAGCGCCGGGGCGGTGAAGGGATGACCGGGATACGTACCTTCCTGCCGCGTACGAGGAGAGCGCGCCGCGGTCTCCAAGTCACCCTGACCTGCGGGCTGTTGGCAGCAGTGGGCGCAGCCGCTCCGGCCAACGCCGAGGCCCGGGACATCAGCCGCGAGACGCTGGCCCCGGGTGACGGCTGGGCCGCCGCCGACGGCGGTACCACGGGGGGTTCCGCCGCCGACGACGCTCACGTCTTCACCGTCCGCAACCGGGCCGAGCTGGTCCGCGCCCTCGACGGCGGCAGCTCGACCCCGAAGATCATCAAGGTCGCGGGGACGATCGACGCCAACACCGACGACGCGGGCCGGCGACTGGACTGCGACGACTACGCGACCGGCGGCTACGGCGTGAAGAAGTACCTGGCCGCGTACGACCCACGCACCTGGGGTTCGGCCAAGCCCGCCGGCCCGCAGGAGGAGGCCCGCAAGGCCTCCGCCGCCAGGCAGGCCGAGCGGGTCGTGCTCGACGTCGGCTCCAACACCACGATCGTCGGACTCGGCGACAAGGCCGTACTGAAGGGCGCCGGCCTCCAGGTGAGCAACGCGGACAACGTCATCGTCCGCAACCTCGAACTGCGCGACGCCTACGACTGCTTCCCCGTCTGGCAGCCCAACACCGGCGGCCTCGGCGACTGGAAGACGGCGTACGACACCCTCTGGCTGCGCGGTGCCACCCACGTGTGGATCGACCACGTCACCGCCTCCGACAAGGGCCACCCCGACGAGGACGAGCCGACCTACTTCGGCCGCAACTACCTGCGCCACGACGGCCTGTTGGACATCACCAACGCCTCCGACCTGGTGACCGTCTCCTGGAGCCGGTTCGCCGACCACGACAAGGCGATGCTGATCGGCAACGGCGACACGGCCACCGGCGACCGCGGCAAGCTCCGAGTGACCCTGCACCACAACGAGTTCGAGTCCGTCGTCCAGCGGGCCCCGCGGGTCCGCTTCGGACAGGTGCACCTCTACAACAACCGGTACGTCGTCCCGGAGGACGTCCACGACTACCGCTACTCGGTCGGGGTCTCCACCGAGTCGGCGATCCACGCCGAGAACAACGCGTTCACCACTCCCGGCCACGTCGAGGCCGCCGACCTGGTGAAGAGCTGGAACGGCACGGCCCTGCACGCGTCCGGGACGCTCTTCAACGGCTTCCCCGTCGACCTGCTCACCATCTACAACGCGTACAACTCGGGCAGCGAGCGCGACCTGACCGCCGACGTCGGCTGGACGCCCACCCTGCACGGAAAGATCGACAGCGCCGAGCGAGCCGACCGCGAGGTGGCGCGCGACGCGGGAGCGGGGAGGATCCGATGAACGCCGTCTCCGGGGCCGCAACCGCTTCCATGGGGTCCATGAACTCCATGACCTCGCACGAAGCTCCCCTCCCCGTCGTCCTCGCGGGCGCCCGCGGCCACGGCCGCTGGCACCTGGAGAACATCCGCCGCCTCCAGGACAAGGGCCTGGTCCGGCTGGCAGGCATCTGCGAGCTGACCCCGCTGACCGCGGACGAGCTCGGCGGCTTCGCCGAGCCCGGCGAACTCCCGGAGCAGTCCGCCGACTTCGGGGCCCTGCTGGACTCCACCGGCGCCGTGATCGCCGTGATCTGCACGCCGATCCCCACCCACACCGATCTGGCGCTGATCGCCGCCGCCAAGGGCGTACACCTGCTCCTGGAGAAGCCGCCCGCGCCCTCGTACGCCGAGTTCCGCCGCATGGCCGACGGGGTCGCCGCGGCCGGCGTGGTCTGCCAGGTCGGCTTCCAGTCGCTGGGCTCGCACGCCGTGCCCGCGATCCGGGAACTGGTCGCGCAGGGCACGATCGGCCATGTGTCCGGGTTCGGCGGGGCCGGGGCCTGGGCGCGCGCCGAGGACTACTACCGCCGGGCGCCCTGGGCCGGACGCCGCCGCCTGAACGGGGTCGACGTCCTCGACGGCGCGCTGACCAACCCCCTGGCGCACGCCGTCGCCACCGCCCTGGCGCTGGCCGGCACCACCCGCGCCGAGGACGTCACCGGCATCGAGACCGAGCTGCTGCGGGCCAACGACATCGAGTCCGACGACACCTCCTGCGTCCGCGTCAGCACCACGAGCGGCGACCGGATCACCGTCGCCGCGACCCTGTGCGCCGAGCACCCGGACGAGCCGTACGTCCTCGTGCACGGCACCAGCGGCCGGATCACCTTCTGGTACAAGCAGGACCGCGTCCTCGTCCAGCGCTCGGGCCACGGCCCGGAGGAGATCTCGTACGGTAGGACCGATCTGCTGGAGAACCTCGTCGAGCACCTCGAAGGCCGGGCCGACCTGCTGGTCGCGCCGGACGGGACGGGCGCCTTCATGAAGGTCGTGGAAGCGATCCGGCAGGCACCGGACCCCGTCGCGCTGCCCGACGACGCCTGGTACCTCGTGCCCGAGGAGAACCGCCGGGTCGTCCGGGACATCGACGGACTCGTCGCGGCCGCCGCCGACACCCTCGCCCTCTACTCCGAGCTGGGCGCCTCGTGGGCGCTCCCGAAAGAGGTGAGCACCTGATGAACAACGACTCGCTGATTCTGCGCGTCGCGGGCCGTCCGGTCGGCCGTTACATCACCCGGCCCGAGCTGCCGCCGAAGCTCTCGCCGCGCCCTTACCTCCACCCGGTCACCACCCTGGCCGGCACGGCTGTCACGGAACTCAGCCCGGCCGACCACCTCCACCACCTCGGCGTCGGTGTCGCCGTTCCCGACGTCGAGGGGCACAACTTCTGGGGCGGGCGCACCTATGTGCGCGACCAGGGCCCCACCGAGCTCGACAACCACGGCGCCCAACGGCACTCCGCGTTCCAGATCCGTGACCCCGACGGCTTCGTGGAGGAACTGCGCTGGGTGGCCGCGGGCAACGAGCTGCTGCGCGAGCGGCGTACCGTCGCGGCGGCCGAACTCACCGACGTGGCCTGGGCGTTGGACTTCACCTTCTCGCTCACCAACACGACCCCCGAGCCCCTGTCGATCGGCAGCCCGGCGACCAACGGACGTCCGGGCGCGGCCTACGGCGGCTTCTTCTGGCGGGCCCGCAAGGAGGCCGAGACACCCGCCGTGTTCACCGCCGGCACCGAGGGCGAGGAGGCCGTGCACGGCGCGCGGGCCGACTGGCTCGCCCTCGTCGGCGCCGACTGGACGCTGGTGTTCGCCGGGGCCACCGAACAGACCCGGCGCGACCCGTGGTTCGTACGGACCGGCGAGTACCCCGGTGTCGGCTCGTCCCTCGCCCACGAGGAGCGGCTGCCGATCCCGGCCGGGGAGACCGTCGTACGCCGGGTCGTCACCATCGTCGCCGACGGCCGCCTGGACCGCGGCGAGGCGGCGGCGCTCGTCCGCAAGGCGGTGAGCCCATGAGCACGCATACGCGAGGCGGTGAGCCCGTGAGCGCCCAGAGCGGCTCCCCGTTCTCCGCCGACCTCGGCGACGGCACGTACCGCAACCCGGTGCTGAACGCCGACTGGTCCGACCCCGACCTCATCCGGGTCGGCGACGACTTCTATCTGGCGGCCTCCAGCTTCGGCCGCGCCCCGGGCCTGCCACTGCTGCACTCCCGCGACCTGGTCAACTGGACGCTCGTCGGCCACGCGCTCCAACTCCTGGAGCCAGCCGCCGAGTTCAGGAAGCCGCGGCACGACTGCGGAGTCTGGGCACCGTCGTTGCGCCACCACGACGACCGCTTCTGGATCTTCTGGGGCGACCCCGACCACGGCATCTTCCAGATCAACGCCCCCGAGATACGCGGCCCTTGGACCAGGCCGCACCTGATCAAGGCGGGCAAGGGGCTCATCGACGCCTGCCCGCTGTGGGACGAGGAGACCGGCGAGGCGTACCTCGTGCACGCCTGGGCCAAGTCCCGCTCCGGCGTCAAGAACCGGCTCACCGGCCACCGGATGCGGCCCGACGCCACCGGACTGCTCGACGACGGCAAGCTGATCGTCGACGGTGACCGCATACCCGGCTGGTTCACGCTCGAAGGACCGAAGCTGTACCGGCACGACGGCTGGTTCTGGATCTTCGCCCCGGCCGGCAGCGTCGCGACCGGCTGGCAGGGCGCCTTCCGCTCACGCGACTTCTTCGGTCCTTACGAGGAGCGGATCGTCCTGGAGCAGGGCGACACCGACGTCAACGGCCCGCACCAGGGCGGCTGGGTGAGCACCCCGTCCGGCGAGCACTGGTTCGCGCATTTCCAGGAGCGGGGCGCGTACGGGAGGGTCGTCCATCTCCAGCCGATGCGCTGGGGCACGGACGGCTGGCCCGTGCTCGGCGACGAGGGCGCCCCCGTCGCCGTACACAGGAAGCCCGATCTGCCGGCACAGCCGCCCGCCGCGCCCGCCACCGACGACGACTTCCCCGGCGGACGGTTCGGCCGGCAGTGGCAGTGGACCGCCAACCCGCAGGACGGCTGGGCCACCCACCACTCGGGCGACGGACTGCGGCTGGCCTGCGTACGGACGGTCGACGCCGACGATCTGCGCAAGCTGCCGAACGTGCTCACGCAGCGGCTGCCCGGTACCGCCTGCACCGTCGAGGTGGAGCTGCGGCTCGACGCCGAGGAGCCGGGCGCCAGGGCCGGACTCGCCGTGCTCGGCGACGCGTTCAGCTGGATCGGACTCCAGCGGGGCGCCGACGGGACGGTCCACCTCGTGCACCGGTTCGGCGAGTCCGTCGCCGAACGCGAGCGGGACGCCGCCCATCCGCGGACCGCCCCCGAGGGGCGGGTGCGGCTGCGGATCGGGATCGGTGCGGGGGCACGCTGCGGATTCGCGTACGACCTCGGCGACGGTCACGGCTGGCAGCCCTCCGGGCCGGTCTTCGCCGCCACCCCCTGGCGCTGGGTCGGCGCCCTGCTCGGTCTCTTCGCGCTCGCGCCGACCGGCGGGGGACACGCCGGGGCGGCCACGTTCACGCAGTTCCGCATCACCGCACCGAACGACTGAAGTCACGTCACCTGTACGCCTGTTGGGAGCCGCAATGACGCACCTCCGTAGCAGCAAGCGCTTGCCGAGACCGGCGGCGGGAGCGGGCTCCGGCTTTGGCAGAGCCCTGGTCACGGTCGCCGCCCTGGTGGCCTCGCTGGGACTGGGCGCCATCACTCCGGCCAAGGCCGCGCCCGCCGAGGCCGCGCCGGTCACGGAGACGAAGCCGGTCGCGGAAACGGCGATGGCGGCGGAAACGACGACGGCGGCGCCCCGCTGGACCGACAAGGCCCATGGCTTCGCCTCCCTCGAAGGCGGTACGACGGGCGGCGCCGGCGGCAAGGTCGTCACCGTGACCACCCAGGCCGACCTGGAGCGTTACGCGGCGGCCGAGGAGCCGTACGTCATCCGGGTGGCCGGCACGATCAAGGCCGAGCCGTTCGGTGCGAACGTCGTCGTGGCGTCGAACAAGACGGTCATCGGCGTGGGCACGGCCGGCGAGCTGGTCCAGGGCGAGCTGAACCTGAAGCCCGGCACCCACAACGTGATCATCCGGAACCTGACGATCCGGGACTCGTACGTCGAGGGCAACTGGGACTGCAAGGACACCGACTTCGACGGCATCCAGATGGACACCGTCCACCACGTCTGGATCGACCACAACCGCTTCTCGCGGATCTGCGACGGGCAGCTCGACGTCCGCAAGGACAGCGAGTACGTCACCGTCTCCTACAACCGCTTCGAGAACAACAACAAGACCATCGGCATCGGCTGGACGCCGAACGTCAAGACCCAGATCACCATCGACCACAACCTCATCAGCGCGACGAAGCAGCGCAATCCTTCCGCCGACAACTGCGCCTACGCGCACCTCTACAACAACTACCTGACGGCCCAGGCCGACCCCGGCGACCCGGTGTGGACGTACGGCAACTGGTCGCGCGGCAAGACGAAGATGGTCATCGAGAACAGCTACTACCGGGACGTCCAGCACCCCTACCAGGCGGACGCCACCGCCGAGTTGGTGCAGCGCGGATCGATCCTGAAGAACACCACCGGGCGGCAGGAGGCATGGGGCACGGCCTTCGATCCGAAGGACTTCTACGACTACCGGCTCGACCCGGCGGCGGCCGTACCCGCGCTCGTGTCGAAGTTCTCCGGACCGCAGAAGAAGCTCGGCACCGACACCGTCCTGAACGTCCCCGCCGACTACCCGACCGTCCAGGCCGCCGTGGACGCAGTGCCCGAGGGCAACGACTCCACCGTGACGATCCGGATCGCGCCCGGCACGTACCGCGAGAAGGTGTTCATCCCCGCGGCCAAGCCGAACGTGGTGCTCCAGGGGACCGGACGGGACCGCTCCGACACGGTGATCGTCTTCGACACGCCCGCCCAGTTCGGCGGCTCCACCGGGAGCGCCACCGTGCGGATCGCGGCGAACGACGTCACGGCACGCAACCTCACCTTCAGCAACGACTTCGACGAGGCCGCGTACGAGTACAGCGGCGAGCAGGCCCTGGCGATGAAGACGACGGGCGACCGGATCGTCTTCGAGGACACGGCCTTCCTGGGCAACCAGGACACCCTGATGACCGACAGCCCCAAGCTCGACGTGATCAGCCGGGTCTACGTCCGCGACTCGTACATCGAGGGCGACGTCGACTTCATCTACGGACGTGCGACCACCGTCATCGAGCGCTCGGTCATCAAGGCGCTCACCCGCGGTTCCACGACCAACAACGGCTACATCACGGCCGCTTCGACCTGGAAGGACAACCCGTACGGGTTCCTGATCACCAGGTCGAAGGTCGTGAGTGACGCGCCCGCCGGGTCCTTCCACCTCGGCAGGCCCTGGCACCCGGGCGGCAATCCCGACGCCGTCGCCCAAGTCCTGTTCCGGGACACCGAGTTGCCCGCGGCGGTCAAGTCCTCGCCGTGGACCGACATGGGTGGCTTCCCGTGGCAGGACGCGCGCTTCACCGAGTACCGCACGTACGGCCCGGGCGCGACGGTCAACGCCGACCGTCCGCAGATGTCGGGAGCGGAGGCGGCCACGCACACGGTCGCCGACTACCTCGCCGGGACCGACAACTGGGCACCCCACGCCCGCCACTGACCCCCACAACGTCACCACAACCCTCGTTGGATCCAGAAGAAGAAGAGAGCCGACCAATGAAGATCAGCAATCACCGGAGCAGCAAAGGCGGGCGCCGTTCGGCCGCCGTCGTCGCCCTGAGTGCCGTCCTCGCGCTGACCGCCACCGCCTGCGGTGACGACGGCAGCGGGACCGCGGGCGACAAGGGCGATGAGGGCAGCGGCAAGGGCAAGATCGTCTTCTGGGACAACAACGGTGGTGTCCGCACCGACATCTGGAAGGAGATCATCGCCGACTTCGAGAAGGCGAACCCGGACATCGACGTCCAGTACGTCGGGATCGCCTCCACCGAGTACCAGTCCAAGGTCGACACCTCCATCCAGGGCGGCGGTCTGCCGGACGTCGGCGGTGTCGGCGCGGCGATGATCGCCGCGATCGCCGCGCAGAACGCGCTGGAGCCGCTGGACGACCGTCTCGCCAAGTCCTCCCTCAACGGCAAGCTCAACGAGGACATGGTCAAGTCGCTGAAGTCCGCGGGCGACGACGACAAGCTGTACTCGATCCCGACCTCGGCCAACAACGGTGTCCTCTACTACCGCACCGACCTGTTCAAGAAGGCGGGCCTGGACGCGCCGACCGACTGGGCCAAGTTCTACGAGGCCGCGGAGAAGCTCACCAACGAGGACAAGAACGAGTTCGGCTACACCATCCGCGGTGGCGCCGGCTCCATCGCCCAGGCGCTGGACGCGATGTACGGGCAGTCCGGCATCACGTCGTTCTGGGACTCCAGCGGTGAGAAGACCACGGTCAACGACCCGAAGAACGTCGAGGCCCTCGAGAAGTACGTGGCCCTCTACAAGAAGACCACGCCGGCCGCCGACCTCAACAACGACTTCACCAAGATGGTCGCCCAGTGGGACTCCGGCACCATCGGCATGCTGAACCACAACCTGGGCTCCTACCAGGATCACGTGAAGGCGTACGGCACCGACAAGTTCCGGGGTATCCCGCAGCCCATCGGTCCCGGCGGCAAGCGGGTGCAGGTCTCCAACCCGGTCGACGGGCTCGGCATGTTCAAGAGCTCCAAGAACAAGGAAGCCGCCTGGAAGTTCATCGAGTTCGCCACCTCGAAGGCGGAGAACTCCAAGTTCAACGAGTCGGCGGGTCAGGTCCCGGCGAACACCGACGCCGCGAAGGACGCCTGGGTCTCCGAGGCCGAGCCGACCAAGCTCGCGGCCGAGGCGCTCAGTGACGGCTCCACGACGATCGTTCAGCTGCCGTACTACCTGCCCGACTGGGGGACCATCTCCAAGACCGACAACGAGCCCGGCTTCCAGAAGGTCGTGAACGGGTCGATGAGTGCCAAGGATTTCCTGGACACGATGGCTGAGCAGCTCAACACCGCGCAGGCGGAGTGGAACGAGCAGAAGGGCTAGTCGTATGTGAGCTGCGGGTCCGTTGTGGCTGGTCGCGCAGTTCCCCGCGCCCCTTACGGGGCCGCTCTTGGGGCCGGTGGCGGAATCATGTGGTCGCGTTTCCGCCGCCGGGCCCCTACCCCCTCACGCCTGAAACGACTGAATCCCCCCACAGCGAAAGGCACCACCCCCTGCACGAACCGCTTGATTCCCCGGCCTGAAAGGCACATCGTCGTGTCACTCACTCGTAGACAGGTCACCACGGCGGCGCTCGCCGCCGTTCCCCTCGCCGTCGCGGCGACGGGTCCCGCAGTCGCCTCCCCGCAAGGACGCCGGCCCGTGCGCACCCTCTACATCGCCGGCGACTCCACCGCCGCCCAGAAGTACGCCGCCGCCGCGCCCGAGACCGGCTGGGGCATGGCCCTGCCGTTCTTTCTGCACGAGCGGCTGAACGTCGCCAACCACGCGGTGAACGGCCGCAGTTCGAAGAGCTTCATCGACGAGGGCCGTCTCGACGTCATCCTCGAAGCGATCCGGCCCGGCGACCTGCTGCTGATCCAGTTCGGCCACAACGACTCCAAGTCCGCCGACCCCACGCGGTACACCGAGCCGTGGACGACGTACCAGGACTACCTCCGCCAGTACATCGACGGCGCGCGGGCCCGTGGTGCGCGGCCGGTACTCGCCACGTCCGTGGAGCGCAGGAAGTTCGACGCCGACGGGGTTGCCGTGCCCACGCACGGCGAGTACCCGGCGTCGATGCGGGGCCTCTCCGAGGAAGAGGCCGTGGCGTTGGTCGATGTTCAGGCGCTGTCGATCGCGCTCTGGCAGGAGCTTGGCGTCGAGGAGACGAAGAAGTACTTCAACTGGACCGCTACCGAGCAGGACAACACCCACTTCAATCCGCCGGGGGCCGTTGCCGTGGCTCGGCTGGTGGTGGGTGGGTTGTTGCGTCGGCGGGTGCTGGTGCCGCGGGATGTGCGTCGGCTGGATGACGTGATTCCCGAGTCCTGGATCAGCTGGCCCGAGTCGTAAGCGATTCGTCGGAAGACGGGCCGTAACTATCGGCTGTCTGTAGCTGCGGGCCTGTTGTGGCTGGTCGCGCAGTTCCCCGCGCCCCTTACGGGGCGCTATTGCCTCTCTCTGCTTTGAAAGGGACCCGCACTCATGCGTACTCGTAGCTGGCATGCCCATGTCATGACATCCTTTGTTGGGTGTACCGCTCTCGTTCTTGCCGTCACCGGCACCGTGGGCACCGCCCAGGCCCAGTCGCAGGGCCGTGACCTCGGTCGTGAGGTTCTCGGCGCGAACGACGGGTGGGGCTCGGAGGGGGCCGGTACCACCGGTGGCTCGGCCGCTGCCGCCGAGCACGTCTACACCGTCACCAGCTGGGCGGAGTTCCAGGCCGCACTGAAGGCCGGTGGGGACGCGCCGAAGATCATCAAGGTGAAGGGCATGATCGACGCCGTCTCCGAGGGCTGTGAGGCCTTCACCACCGGGGGGTACGACCTCCAGCAGTACCTCAAGGACTACGACCCGGCCGTCTACGGGAACGACAAGGTCGCCATGGGACCGCAGGAGGACGCGCGGGTCGCGTCCATGGCCAACCAGAACGCGCAGATCAAGGCCTTCATCCCCAGCAACACCACCATCGTCGGCGTCGGGAAGAACTCCGGCATCCTCGGCGGCAGCCTCCAGATCTTCGGCGTCTCGAACGTCATCATGCGCAACCTCACCATCGAGGCCCCGCTCGACTGCTTCCCGAAGTGGGACCCGACCGACGACGACAACACCGGCAACTGGAACTCCGAGTACGACACCGTGGTCGTCTACGGCACGGACCACGTGTGGCTCGACCACAACACGTTCACCGACGGCCGCTTCCCCGACAGCGAGCGGCCCGTCTACTTCGGCAAGGTCTTCCAGCAGCACGACGGGCTGACGGACATCGTGCGCGGCTCCAACTACGTGACCGTGTCCTGGAACCGCTACGAGAACCACGACAAGAACATGCTGATCGGGAACGGCGACGGCCTCGCCGCCATCGACGCCGGCAAGCTCAAGGTCACCATGCACCACAACCGCTTCGACGGGATCCTCCAGCGCTCCCCGCGCGTGCGGTTCGGCCAGGTCGACGTCTACAACAACCACTACGTGGTGAACAAGGAGCAGATCTCCGACTACTACATCTTCGGCGTCGGCATCTCCTCGCAGCTGCACGCCAGCGACAACTCCATCTCGCTGCCGGCCGGCGCCAGTGTCGGCAAGGCGCTGAAGAAGTGGAACGAGTCCCCGCTGACCGCCAAGAACAACTACGTCAACGGGAAGCTGACGGACCTGATCGCCGTGCACAACGCCGAGATCCCCGAGGAGACCCTCCAGTCCGGTGCCGGGTGGACGCCGACCCTGCGTACGAAGGTCGACTCGCCGCGGGCCGTGCCCGGCATCGTCGGCGGCCGCGCGGGCGCCGGGAAGGTGTGCTGAGCATGGGCGCGCCAGTAGCCGGCCGCCGGGCGTTCGTGGTCGCGAGCCTCGGGGCCGCGCTCGCCCTGGGGGCCGGCGGCAACGCCCACGCGCGTGGGCGCTCGCCCTTCGGGAGATACGGCTCGCCGTCGGCCCGGCTGAGCGAGCGCACCCTGTACGTGGACGCGGGCGGCGCCGGTGACTTCACCACCGTCCAGGCCGCGGTGACCGCGGCGAGCGGCAGTGGGCACACCCTGGTCATCGCTCCGGGCACGTACCGCGAGACCGTCGCGGTCGGCGCCGACCGTACGGAGATGACGTGGATCGGCGCCTCCGAGAACCCGCGTGACGTGGTCGTCGTGTACGACAACGCGGCCGGCACCCCCAAGCCCGGCGGCGGCACCTACGGCACGACCGGCTCGGCCACCACGACCGTGCAGGCCGCCGGGTTCACCGCGCGCTGGATCACCTTCGCCAACGACTGGCTGCGCGCCGACCACCCGGGCATGAGCGGTACCCAGGCCGTCGCGATCAAGGTGCAGGGCGACCGTTCCGCCTTCCACCACTGCCGGTTCCTGGGCCACCAGGACACCCTGTACGCCGACTCGATGGCCCGCGAGACCTTCGCCCGGCAGTACTTCGCGCACTGCTACGCCGAGGGCGACGTGGACTTCGTCTTCGGCCGGGCCACCGCGGTGTTCGAGCAGTGCCACTTCCACACACTGATCCGTACGGACCTCACCTCGGCCCCTTACGGCTTCGTCCTCGCGCCCTCCACCGTGGGCGCCAACCCGCACGGCTACCTGGTCACCCGGAGCCGGGTGACCAGTGAAGCCCCGGACGCCTACTACAAGTTGGCGCGTCCCTGGGTGCCCAGTTCGGACACCACCGCCCGCCCGATGCTGACCGTGCGCGAGACCCGCCTGGGCGCCGGCATCGACGCGGTGGCGCCGTACGCGAACATGTCGTCCTCCTACCCCTGGCAGGACCAGCGGTTCGCCGAGTACCGGAACACCGGCCCGGGCGCCGCGGTCACGGTCCCGGAGAACCGGCCCCAACTGACGGACGCGGAAGCCAGGTCGGCGACGCGTGAGGCGTATCTCGGGGACTGGGCTCCCTGGAAGGACTGCTGAGATGCGCCGCCGTACGCTCCTGACGGCGGGGGCGGGGGTGCTCACCGCCTTCTCGGCGCTGAGCGCCACCCCCGCCGTCGCGGGCCCCGCCCTCGCCACCGGCCGCCGGGTGCTGCACGTCCGTCCCGGCGACTCCGTCCAGGCCGCCGTCGACGCGGTCACCGGCCCCGGCCGGACGATCGTCGTGCACCCGGGCACGTACCGCGAGGTCGTCAACATCCCTGCTGATAAAGCCGACTTAACCCTGTGCGGCGCCACCCGTGACCCGCGTGACGCCGTCATCGTCTACGACAACGCCAACGGGAAGCCGAAGCCCGACGGCTCCGGCACGTACGGCACGGCCGGCTCCGCCACCTTCACCTCGGCGGCGCCCGGGCTGACCGTGCGCGGGCTGACTCTGGCCAACGACTGGCTGCGCGCCGACCATCCGGAGATCACCGGGACGCAGGCCGTCGCCGCGTACGTCACCGGAGACCGCTCGTTCTTCGAGCGGGTCCGTCTCCTCGCCCACCAGGACACGCTGTTCGCCGACACGAGCGCGCTCGCCGCCTTCGACCGGCAGTACTACCGCGACTGCTATGTCGAGGGCGACGTGGACTTCGTGTTCGGGCGGGCGCGGGCGGTCTTCGAGCGCTGCCACTTCCACACGCTCGACCGGGAGGTGGCCTTCAGGCCCGAGGGCATGGTGTTCGCCCCCGCCACGGCACGCGCGAATCCCTACGGCTTCCTGGCCCTTCGGTCCCGGATCACCTCCGGCGCCGAGGACGGCGCGTACAAGATCGCCCGGCCGTGGGTGCCCTCGTACGAGACGACCGCCTGGCCGTCCCTCGTCGTCCGGGACACCTGGCTCGGGCCCGGCATCGACGCCGTGGCGCCCTACATCAACATGCGCGAGGCGTACCCGTGGCAGACCATGCGCTTCCGCGAGTACGCCAACTCCGGCCCGGGCGCGGTGATTTCGGTGCCCGAGAACCGGCCTCAGCTGAGCGGGGACGAGGCGGCGACGCACACCCGGCGTACGTACCTCGGGGACTGGAGGGACTGGAGGCCCCATGGGCGCGGGTGAACTCCCGGTGGGGAGGCGGGCGTTCGTGGCGGGAGCCGGAGCGGCGGCGCTGTTCGCCGGAACGGGAGCGGGAGCCTCTCCGGCCCAAGCCGCTCAAGCCGCCCGAGCCGCCCAAGGCGCTGAAGCGGCCGAAGTGATGGGCATCGTGGAAGGCAACCTCCCCGACTTCTACCCCGCCCTCAAGGACGAGCTCGACTTCCCTCTGGCCTGGGGGAAGTCGCCCGTCCGCGACTTCCGCACCTGGCGCCGCACCGCCCGCGCCAAGGTCGAGGAGCACCTCGTCGTGCCCCGCGACCGCACGGGGTTCGCCCCCGAATTCGGTGACCGAGCCGAAACCGACGGCTACACAAGGGAGTTGGTCACCCTCGACCTCACCCGCCACAGCCGGGTGCGCGGCGCCCTGCTCACCCCGCACGGCACCGGCCCCTTCCCGGCCGTCCTGCTGCTCCACGATCATGGCGCGAAGTTCGACATAGGGAAGGAGAAACTGGTCCGGCCCTGGTACGACGGCGAGGCGCGGCTGGCCTCCGCGCAGGCGTGGGCGGACCGGCTCCTCAGCGGGCGGTTCGTCGGGGACGAACTGGCCCGGCGCGGATACGTCGTGCTCGCCCTGGACGCGCTGGGCTGGGGCGACCGCGGACCGATCACGTACGAGCAACAGCAGGCGCTGGCAAGCAACTTGTTCAACCTCGGCTCGTCACTCGCCGGGCTGGCGGCCCGCGAGGACGTGCGCGCCGCCCGTTTCCTGGCCGGCCTCGACCGGGTGGACCGGCGGCGCGTCGCGGCCCTCGGCTTCTCCATGGGCGGCTACCGGGCGTGGCAGACCGCCGCGCTCAGCGACGACATCGCGGCCGCGGCGAGTGTCTGCTGGATGACCGGGCTCAAGGAAATGATGGTGCCCGGCAACAACACGCTGCGCGGACAGTCGGCGTACTACATGCTCCACCCCGGGCTCGCCCGGCACCTCGACATCCCCGACGTGGCGAGCATCGCCGCGCCCAAGCCGATGCTCTTCTTCAACGGCGGCCTGGACACGCTGTTCACCGCCGACGGGGTACGGGTGGCGTACGACAGGCTGCGCGCCGTCTGGCGCTCGCGCCACGCCGGGGAGCGGTTGCACACCAAGACCTGGCCCGACCTCGGCCATGTCTTCGTGGACCGCATGCAGGACGAGGTCTTCGCCTGGCTCGACACGAGCCTCTGACCCGCGTCTTTGCGGTCACCGTCACCGCAGGCCCGGGGCCGACCCTGCCGGCCCCGGGCCCCTCACCTCGGCGGTTCCCTGGATCCCGGGGATCAGGCGATGTCGCCGGAGGCCTTCTGCTGCTCACGCTGCAGAACGGGCTTCCAGTACTGCGACAGGGACGGCGGGCCGCCCCACATCGAGGTCGGCAGCACGTACACGTCGTTCGATACCACGTTGTGCCGCAGGCCGAGGGCGTAGTCCGGGTAGATCTTCGGGATCAGCGCATAGCAGTCGGCGTCGTGCGCGACCTGTTCGCTGCCGTGCACCTTGCGGATGATCCACTGCTCCTTGTCGGTGCCCTTGGGCTCCTGGAGTCGGGGGTGGTCCTTGGCGTGGATGCCCGCCGCGAGAGTTCGGCCGTTCTCGAAGCTCTTGATCAGGCAGGTGTCGGACGCCGAGGAGACCGGTTCGATGTACCAGAGGTGCCCCAGCTGGCCCTTGACCGTGTTCACCGGGTCGAGGTTCCACGTCTGAATCGACTGGCCGATGTTGTCGTTGTAGTTGTCCGTCAGGAGATACGTGCCGGTGATCTCGTGGACGAACATGAACGGGCCGTTGACCGTGTTGCTCATGATGGGATCGGGCATGGTGTCGCCCTTCCACTCGCAGGACAGTTGGTGCCCACACGTGCGGGATCTCATGGCTCGGCCGAACCGCTTCCGCTGTCGCGAAAATACTGCTGTGCCGGGCGGTCGGACAGACCGTTTTCCGCCGCCCGGCCAGCGGCCCCGGTCCTAGTCCTTGCGTACGGGCCTGACCGACTCCAGGGTCGGCACCACCGGCAGAATCGTCCCGTCGGCCGCGAACCTCATGCGGTCGATGGTCGTCTCCCGGTGTGTGCCGTCGCCGCCCGCCCGGCCGGGCCCGTTCAGGCCGAACCGGTGGTAGACGATGTACCAGTCGTCCGTGCCGGGGGTGTTCACCACCGAGTGGTGGCCGGTGCCCTTGATCCCGTACTCCGGGCGCTTGGACAGGATCGTGCCCCGCTTGGTCCACGGGCCGAGCGGGGATGGCCCGGTGGCGTAGGCGACGTGGTAGTTCTCGCTGCGGGTGTCGTCCTCGGACCACATGTAGTAGTAGGTGCCCTGGCGCTTGACCACGAAGGCGCCCTCACGGAAGTTGTCCGGGGTGATGTCCTTCACCTGGGACACGTCGAACGACACCATGTCGTCGTTCAGCGGTACGACGTAGCCGTGCCCGTTGCCCCAGTACAGATACGCCTGCCCGTCGTCGTCCGTGAAGACGGCCGGGTCGATCATCTGGCCCTGGAACTGGCCTCCCTTGGCGACGAGCGGCTTGCCCAGCGCGTCCTTGAACGGTCCGGCGGGGGAGTCCGCGACCGCGACACCGATCTGCTGCTCGGCGCAGAAGTAGAAGTAGTACTTCCCGTCGCGCTCGGCGATCGCCGGCGCCCAGGCGTTCTTGTCCGCCCAGGACACGTCGGGCCCCAGGTCGAGGATCTCGCCGTGGTCCTTCCAGTGGACCAGGTCCTTCGACGAGAACGCCTTGAACTTCGTGCCGCTCCAGCCGGGGAAGCCGTCCGTCGTCGGGTAGATCCAGTAACGGCCGTCCAGGTACTGGACGTCGGGGTCGGCGTACAGCCCCGGCAGGACCGGACTGCGCGTCGGTACCGCCTCGAACGTCCAGGTGCGGGTCGTGCCGTCGGCCGCGGTCACCTGGTACTTCTGCGGCTTGCGGAAGTCGCGCCGGGTACCGGACCGCGGGCTGACCCGCGCGCCCTCACCGGCCCACACCTTCGGTGCGAGCCGCGAAAGATCTGCGTCCGGCCGCATCGGGAGCACGACCTTCGAGGACTGCTCGGTGACGACCGCGTACCCCTTCTGGCCGCTCACCGTCACGTCCACCACCGACGTGCCGCTCTCCGGATACGCGGCGAGCAGCCGGTCGTACTCCGCCTGCGTGACCGGCATGACCGTGCCGTGCCGCGGACTCGCGGGCAGCTGGTAGTCCTTGGACATCGTCCACTTGCCCGAGTCGAGGTCGGTCGTCTCGAAGGGGACGTAGCCGCGACCGCCGTACTCGTCGATGAACAGGTACCACTTCTCCTCGGTGTTGGCCTTGAAGACCGTCGGGCCCTCGCCGCGGTCGATCGAGCCGCTGCCGATGCAGTCCGACACGAAGTCGTACGAGGTGTCCGTGAGCGAGGTCGACTTCTCCGCGGTGATGAACTTCGAGCAGGGGGTGGAGGAGGTGGGGTCCCGCTCGTCCTTCGTGTAGCGGTGGTAAGTGCCCTTGTGCTGCACGACCGTTGAGTCGATCACCGAGTAGCCGGGGTCGTTCCAGACCTTCGGCTCGCTGAAGGTGCGGAAGTCCTTCGTGGTCGCGTACATCATCTTGTTGTACGTCGAGCCGGTGTGGTCCGGGTCGTCGTCGGGGTACAGCTTCGACGCCCAGAAGACGACGAACTCGCCGAGCGACTCGTCCCAATAGGCTTCCGGCGCCCAGGTGTTGCCCGCACTGTCCGGGGAGACCTTCACCAGGCGCTGGTCGGTCCAGTGGACCAGGTCGGTGGACTCCCAGACCATGATGGACTTGCTGCCGTGGCGCTGGACCTGGTCCCAACTGCCGCTGGAGTTCTGGAACATCTTCAGGTCGGTCGCGATCATGTAGAACTTGTCGCCCTCGGGGGAGCGGATCACGAACGGGTCGCGCAGGCCCTTCTCGCCCAGGTCCGAGGTGAGGACGGGCTTGCCGGCGTTCAACTCCCGCCAGTGCAGCGGGTCGTTGCCGCGGCTGAGGGCGTAGCGGATCTGCTCGCCGTCCGCGGTGCCCTCGCCGGTGAAGTAGGCGAAGAGGTACCCGGCGTACTTCTGTTTGGTCGCGTCGGTCACGGCGGTCGCTTCGGTCACGTGGGGTGCTCCGGGTTGGGCTGCCGGGCTCGGTGGGGCGGCGAGCAGGCTGAGGAGGAGGGCGAACAGCGGGATCAGGAGCGTGCGGGCGGTGCGGGGGCGCATGACACATCCTGTGGGGGTCTGGTGGTTTCTGTTGGGATGGACTGCCCTCGGAGTGTCACCAGTGGCGGACGGTGCGTCAATCGGTGGAGGCGGGGCCGGAGCGAGCGAAAGTTTCGATTCCTTTCGTACGTGACCGGCAACCTATGCCGACCATGGCGGCGACCAACGAGCAGAAGCGGGCCAGGCCCGCCTCCCGTCCCCGATCCCGAGGAAAGGAACGCCCCGTGCTGCTGAGCACCGGACGCCACCGCAGAACCCGCACGCTCTCCATCGCCGTGGCGGTGGCCCTCTCGTCAGGGGCGTGCGGCTTCTACCTCGGCCTCTCGCCCGACGGAGCGAGCGCCGCCGGTTCGACGGTCACCGTGTCCACCACGGCACAGCTGGAGTCCGCGGTCAGGAACGCGGCGGCCGGCACCCGCATCGAGGTGCGCGGCGGCACGTACTACCCGACGCGAACCCTCAAGTCGTCGGCGAACGGCACGAGTTCGGCCCGGATCACGTTCCAGGCGCACGGCGACGAGAAGGTGCGGATCGACGGCTCGAAGCTCGCCGCCGGCTCCTGGCTCGCCGGGATCTACGGCGACTACTGGACCGTCCGGAACATCACCTGGCAGAACTCGCCCGCCCAGGGCTTCGTCGCCACCTCGTCCGTCGGCGGTGTCTTCAAGAACCTCGTCACGGCGAGGAACGGCGACTCCGGCTTCACGCTGCGCGGCGACGGCACGACGGACAACCTCGTGCAGAACCTGGACAGTTACGGCAACTACGACGCCGCGACCCACGGTCAGAACGCCGACGGTATCGCCGTGAAGTTCGGCTCCGGCACCGGCAACAGGGTCACCGGCGCCCGTCTCTATGACAACGCGGATGACGGACTCGACCTGTGGCAGTTCTCCAGCCCGGTCACCGTCGAGCACTCCTGGGCGTACGGGAACGGTGAGAACCGGTGGAAGGACCGGGCCTTCGAGGGCAACGGGAACGGGTTCAAGCTCGGTGGTGGGGGTGTTTCGGTGGGGCATGCCGTCCGGCACAACGCGGCTTGGGGCAACACGCTGCACGGGTTCACTGAGAACTCCAACACCGGGGCGATGTTGTTGAACCGGAACACCGCGTACGGCAATGGTTCGGCCGGGTTCTACTTCGCCTCCGGCAAGGCTCGGCTTGCCCGGAACCTCGCCGTGAGCAACAAGGGCGGTTCCTCCAAGCTCGGCTCGTCCACGGTCTCGGCGGCCAACAGCTGGGACGGTGGGGTTGTCACGCCGGGCTTCAAGTCCGAGGACGCGTCGACGACGGGTGCCTCCCGGCGGGTGGGCGGGGCTTTGCCTGCGACCACGTTTCTTACGACCGGCTCTGACGCGATCGGTTCGATGATGGACTGATCGGTTGGCGACCGCGGGTCCGTTGTGGCTGGGCGCGCAGTTCCCCGCG
This sequence comes from Streptomyces sp. NPDC050704, assembly GCF_040654355.1. Classification (NCBI taxonomy): domain Bacteria; kingdom Bacillati; phylum Actinomycetota; class Actinomycetes; order Kitasatosporales; family Streptomycetaceae; genus Streptomyces; species Streptomyces sp. NPDC050704. Next base: position 36,932 of record NZ_JBFAHW010000091.1, read on the forward strand.
CCCCTTACGGGGCGTGAGCGCCCCCGCCGCTGACGAACCGGCGGGGGCGCTCTTCTGTCTGGCCGAGGGGGGTCAGGCCAGCAGATCTATGCAGTCGATGGACGTGCCCGGGCTCAGGTAGCCGGAGCCGGTGGAGCCGCTGACGATGTTCAGCTTCAGGACGTTGTACTGGCTGGTGTCCGACTTCCAGGCGGTCGCCGGCACGTTGTAGGTGAAGGTGTGGTTGTTGCCGCGGTACGAGCCCGTGGTGAGCGAGCGCGTCGCGGGCTGCTTCGGCGCCGTGGGGATCGCCGAGACCCAGTCGTTGACCGTCACCCGCGGGCGCCCGTTGATGAGGGCGGTCGTCACACCGACGCGCAGGGTGTGCGCGGCGGCGGCCTGGGCGGCGGTCAGCTTGAAGTAGACGAGTATGCCGTCGTTGACGTCCTTCCAGATGTACGCCGGGAAGGACGCGGCCTCGTCGCCGCCGCCGATGGTGACGTTGCCGGTCCACTTCGTCGCGCGGACGTCGGACGGATGCGCGTACGTCATCAGCTTGGCGTTCTTGAACTCGCCCGGCGTGCCGTCCCAGTCCCCGAGCCGGAAGACGGTGTTCGCGGTGCTCGGGTCGTCGCTGATGGTGATGCTGTTCAGGGCCGTCGAGCCACCCGCGGTCACCTTCACCTCGCGGGTGTGGACCGCGAGTTCACCCTTGAAGACGGTCAGCGTGTACGTCCCCGGAAGCATCCCCGGGCAGGTGAAGGCACCCGTGCCGGAGGCGGCCTTCGCCCAGTACTGGGCGTCCGCGTTGGCGAAGCCCACCGTGTACGGATGGTCGGCGTCCATGCCCTTCAGGCCGACGCCCGCCACCTTGCCGCGGCCCGCCTTGCCGACCCAGCCGCTGATGCCGAGGCCGTCGACCCACGAGGTGTCCAGGTTCCGCGCGAACAGCGACGAGGCGGGCGTACCACCGTCGGTGAACCCGAGGACGTACGGGCCCTGGAGGCCGAAGCGCATGTCCTCGGTCTGCGACTGGTTGTAGTGCAGGATCTCGTACAGGCCCACGCCGCCGTCGTTCGAGTGGCGCAGCAGCGAGCGGTAGAACGGGCCGCCCGAGGCCTTCTCGTGGTTCGAGCGGATCATCCACAGACCGACCGAGCCGGTGGTGTAGCCGACGTGGTCGTAGTCCATGACCCGCAGGCCCGAGTAGTGCTTGGAGCGGGTCTGGCCGTTCGACTTCTTCCAGACGTCACCGGCCTCGATGATCGTGTCGGCGGCCTCCACCCAGGAGTCAGGGCCCTCGTTGGGGAAGATCCCCGCCTTGATCCTGGCTATGTAGCGGGTCGCCGTGAAGGACGTGTCGGCCTTGTTCGTCCACAGGTAGACGTTGTTCTGGCCGCTGCGCGCCGCGTAGTAGTGCTTGAGCGTGCCGTGCGCGACGCTGACCAGGACCGTCGCCCCGGACTGCTTGATACTCACCGTCGAGGCACCGAGGCCCGACTCGACGTGCGAGTGCTTGCCGCCGTAGCCCTCGTACTCCTTGCCCTTGTAGACCAGCGACGTCAGGTCGCCCGTCGACTTGGACACCTTGAAGACGAGCGAAGCGCCCGTATCGATCACGTAGTTGGAGCCGTCGTCCGTGTAACCGAACGTCGCGGCCGACGCCGAGGAGAGGAGCCCGGTGCCGGCCACCACCGCGGCGCCGGTGCCGGCCGCGCCCACGGCGGACGCGGCCAGCAGCCGGCGACGGGTGAGGTGCTTCTTGTGCGTGCTCAAGTGCGGTGCTCCTGGTGCTGGGTCACTGGTACGTGAGGTCGGAGGTGGTGTAGTTGCAGTGTGTTCCGTCGGGACCCGAGCCGTTTTCCTTCGGCTCGGCGCCGGTGTTGTTGCCGATGTACTTCTGGCACGGAACGATCTTCTTGCCGCTGTCGCCGACGATCGTGACCTTGCGCAGCGCGGCCGTGTCGCCGTAGTTGGTGTTGATGCCGACCAGGCGCGAGCCCGGTGCGGTCACCTCGATGGTGTTGAAGATCGAGGTGCGCTTGTACTGCGTCGAGCAGTTGCCGCAGGAGCGGTAGAGGGTCTTGAAGTCCTGTGCCGCGAACTTCGAGACGACCAGCTTGCCGCCGCCGTTGTGCTGGAAGATCTTGTCGGAGGCCTTCCTCGCACCGCCGCCGTACACGGTGAAGACGGCGGAGTTGCCGCCCCGGAAGGTCGCGGCGTCCTCGCCGACGTCCTCCCACCAGACGTTCTGTAAGTTGCAGGTGCCCGAGCAGTGGATGCCGTCGGCGCCGGGCTTGCCGATGATGACGTTCTTCAGCGTCGCGCCGTCGGCGAGCTTGAAGATCGGGTCCTGACCCTCCTCCTGGCCGTCGCCGGCCAGGTCGCCGCTGCCGTAGTAGCGCTTCATGCCGCCGTCCCTGGTCCCCGACACGGGGATCGTCGAGGAGACGGCCTGACTGCCGTTGGCGGTCGGCCAGGTCGTCGCGGCGCTCGCCGACGACGACATCATGGAGCTGGTGACGATCGCGGCTCCGGTCAGGGCGAACGCGGAGACGCCGCCGATGACGGCGCGCTTCCGGCTGACCCTGCGACGGTGTTGTGCACGGTGTTCCACGCGAGAAGTCATGTCCCGATTCCTTCAAGTGGGGAGGAGACCTTGCGTCTCCTGGTCGCCACCCGGCAGGAAGGGGTTGCCGCGCTTCGGAAGTTTTTTGAGCGAGGACAGTCAGAACGCCGACAGCGAGAACACTGACGGCCGGAACGCCCGGAACGCCCGGGGAGTTCTAGGAGTCCCCGTCGTCGCTGTCGTCATCGTCGCCGGTGCGAGCGAAGTCGCCCGCCACGCCCAGCTGTTCGCCGTCGGTCTTCGCGGCGGCCGAGTAGCGGTCGCCCCCGGCGTCACGGCCGCCGCGGTCGTGGTCGTACTGCCCGGCGAACACGAACTCGCCCTTCGGGACGGTACGGCCCGGCTTGAGCACCCACGTGTAGACCAGGAAGCCGTCCCGCTCCTCGACCGTCTGCGTGAAGTCGGCCTCGGGCAGTGAGCGCCAGGCGCCCGTCGAGGTGACCCCGCCGGTCTGCGCGATCCGCAACTCCACGGTGAGCGCGGTGAGTTCCTCGCGCGCCTTCACGGTCACGTTGCTCTGCGCCCAGAAGTCGTTGCTGTGCGGGTCGACCGAGCCGTCCGACCACAGTGGGCCGTCCTCCTCGCCGGCGTCCGCGGGCGGGAGCGGGGCGGGATTCTGCGGCTTGGCCGTGGGGGAGGCCGGTGCGTTCGAACTGGCCGGCGGGGCCGACGGCTTGGGCGGGTCCGGTGGGATCGGGGCGCGGCTGGTGGCCTCCGGGGACGGGTCCGGGGTCGGTGTGACCGCGACCGTCTGATCGGCCGGTTCGTCCTTCACGGCGGAGGCGACCGCGTAGCCGCCCACGGCGAGTACGCCCGCGGCCGCTGCCGTGGCGCCGATGACGCGGAACCAGCCGAGCGCCGGCGACCGCTGGAAGGAACGCCGGGAACCCTTCGCGCCGGCCATGCCGCGTTCGACGCGGGCCAGGATGTGCGCGCGGTCGGGCTCGTACGCCTCGGCCGTGTCCCGCAGCCGGGCGCGCAGGTCCTCGTGCACGTCCTTCATCGTTCCCTCCCCTCGGTTCCACCGGCGCGCAACGCCGCCGCGTGCATCCGCCGCGGGGCCTCCTGGGGACCCAGCAACCGCTGCAGCTCCGCCATTCCCTTCGACGTCTGGCTCTTCACCGTACCCACCGAGACACCGAGGGCGAGCGCGGTGTCCTTCTCCGAAAGATCGAAAGCATGCCGCAGAACGACGCACGCCCGCTTGCGGAACGGCAGTCTGCGCAGGGCTTCCTGGACATCCACCATGCCGGGTATGTCGGGGTTCTCGGTCTTGTCCTCGCGCTGCGACCAGAACAGCGTGATCCGTCTGCGCTCACGCACCGCGCTGCGGATCCGGCTGCGGGCCATGTTGGCGACCACACCGCGCGCGTACGCCACCGGGTGGTCCGCGGCACGTACCCGGTCCCAGCGGTGCCAGAGCGCGAGCAGCGCGTCCGCCGCCAGATCGTCGGCGGCGTCCGACTCGCCCGTCAGCAGATGGGCCAGGCGCGCCAGTTCGGCGTAGTGCCGCTCGAAGAAGTCGTGGAACTCCACGGAGGCGGCGTCGTCGACGACAGTGCCCACGGGCGACCTCTCCCTGTTGCTTCCGTGCGCGGTACTGGCTGACGGCTCTCACCGGCGCGTGCGTATACGCCCCTGTGTTGCGTCTGTGAAGGAACAGTGTCCCTGTGGGGCGAGATCCGAGAGAGTATCAGGCACTCGTACAGCGCTTCGAACGTCGTGTGGCAGGCCGAACTCGATTCCGTAACACGGAGAAAACCTGATAACGGTTCAACGCGGGAACAATCCAGCCAGCATCCGCACACTCAGCACGCAGGTCGCAAGGAGCATCCGTCATGTCCGAAACACAGAAGGTGGAAGACCGGCCGAGCGCCGGACCACCCCCGGCGAACAGCGTCGACAAGTTCTTCAAGATCTCCGCCCGGGGCTCCACCTTCGCCCGTGAAGTACGCGGCGGCTTCGCCACGTTCTTCACGATGGCCTACATCCTTGTCCTGAATCCGATCATCCTGGGCAGCGCCAAGGACAAGTTCGGCGAACAGCTCGACAACGTCCAGCTGGTCACCGCCACCGCCCTGGTGGCCGCCGTGATGACCGTGATCATGGGCGTCGGCGGCAACCTGCCGCTCGCGCTCGCCGCCGGTCTCGGGCTCAACGCCGTCGTCGCCTTCCAGATCGCCCCGCTGATGAGCTGGGACGACGCGATGGGCCTGATCGTCCTCGAAGGCCTGCTGATCTGCGTCCTGGTGGTGACGGGCCTGCGCGAAGCCGTCATGCACGCGATCCCGCAGCAGCTCAAGCAGGCCATCAGCGTCGGTATCGGCCTGTTCATCGCCCTCATCGGCTTCGTCGACGCCGGGTTCGTCACCCGCATCCCGGACGCGGCGAACACCACGGTTCCGCTGCAGCTGGGCGGCACCGGCACGCTGGCCGGCTGGCCCATCCTGGTCTTCTGCCTCGGGGTGCTGCTGACCATCGGACTGCTCGCCCGCAAGATCAAGGGCGCCATCCTGATCAGCATCGTGGCCATGACGATCCTCGCGATCATCATCAACGAGATCGCCGACATCGAGAGCTGGGGCCTGACCAACCCGAAGGTCCCCGACGACGTCGTGTCCTCACCGGACTTCGGGCTGTTGGGCGACTTCAGCCTGTTCGGCGCGTTCGGCGAGACCACGGCCATCACCGTCGTCCTGCTGATCTTCACGCTGATCCTGTCGGACTTCTTCGACACCATGGGCACGGTCGTCGGCGTCAGCGCCGAGGCCGGGCTGCTGGACGAGGACGGCAAGGTGCCCAACCTCGGCCGGGTCCTGCTGATCGACGGTGCCGCTGCGGTCGCGGGCGGCGCCGCCTCGGCCTCCTCCTCGACCTCGTACATCGAGTCGGCGGCGGGCGTCGGCGAGGGTGCGCGCACGGGCTTCGCCAACCTGGTCACGGGCGGGCTCTTCGCCCTCGCCCTGTTCTTCACCCCGCTGCTGACCATCGTCCCGCTCCAGGCGGCCGCGCCCGCTCTCGTCGCGGTCGGGTTCCTGATGATGACCCAGGTCAAGCACATCGACTGGGACCGCTACGACATCGCCATCCCCGCGTTCCTGACGATCGCCGTGATGCCGTTCTCGTACTCGATCACCAACGGCATCGGGGCGGGCTTCGTCGCGTACGTCCTGATCAAGACGGTCCTCGGCAAGGCGAAGGACGTCCACTGGCTGCTGTGGGGCGCGTCGGCCCTGTTCCTGGTCTACTTCGCGATCGACCCGATCGAACAGCTGGTGGGCTCGAAGTAGTTCGCGGGGGGTAGTTCGTCGGGTGCGGACCCGTCGTGGCTGGTCGCGCGGTGCAGGAGCCGGAGCCGGAGCGCTTCGTCATGTGTCTTGGGCTTGGCCATGGC
>NZ_JBFAHW010000092.1:0-41906 GCF_040654355.1 Streptomyces sp. NPDC050704
ATCACCGGCCTGCCGCTGCGCGAGGTCAGTGTCACCGAGCGCGGGGGCCTGCGCATCGGCGCGCTGGTACGGATGTCCGAGGCCGCCGCCCACCCCAAGGCGCGCACCCTGTACCCGGTCATTTCCGAGGCGCTGGAGCTGAGCGCGTCGGCTCAGTTGCGGAACATGGCCACCATCGGCGGCAACATCATGCAGCGCACCCGCTGCATCTACTTCCGTGACGTGAGCGCCGCCTGCAACAAGCGCGACCCCGGCTCGGGCTGCGCGGCGCGGGAAGGCTTCAACCGCACCCACGCGATCCTCGGCACCTCCGACGACTGCGTGGCCACCCACCCCTCCGACGTCGCCGTGGCCTTCGCCGCACTGGAGGCCACCGTGCACCTGCTGGGCCCGGACGGGGAGCGCCGAGTTGCCTTCGCCGATTTCCTGCTGCGGCCCGGCAGCACCCCGAACCGCGAACAGGCCCTCCGCAAGGGCGAGTTGATTTCCGCCGTGGAAATACCGGCCCTTCCACGCCCGCTCAAGTCGGGCTACCTGAAGGTGCGCGACCGGCAGTCGTACGAGTTCGCGCTGACCTCGGCGGCGATCGCGCTGCACATACGCGGCGGGGTGATCCGGGAGGCGAGGGTCGCCGCCGGAGGCGTCGGCACCGTGCCATGGAAGCTGCCCGCCGTCGAGCAGCACCTCATCGGCGAACGCCCCTCGCCGGCGCTGTGGGCCGAGGCGGCGAAGCATGCGGCGCAGAGGGCCCGCCCGCTGGAGCACAACCGTTTCAAGGTCGAACTCCTCAAACGCACCGTCGAGCGCCAGCTGCGCATCGTGGGAGGTACCAAGTGAGCCCGCAGCCACAGGCAGCCGTCGGCGCGCCGCTGTCCCGGGTGGACGGCCGCCTCAAGGTCACCGGCAGGGCGACGTACGCCGCTGAACACGACATCAAGGGCGTCGTCCACGCCGTCATCGTGGACAGCACCATCGGTCGCGGGCGCATCACCGGCATCGACACCCGTGCGGCCCTCGCCCAGCGCGGCGTCATCAAGGTCATCAGCCACCTCAACGCGCCCAGGCTGGCCTACCGCGGCAACCCGGAGAACGACTGGCCGGACAGCGAACAGCTGCGGATCTTCCAGGACGACAAGGTTCTCTTCCGCGGCCAGCCGGTCGCCGTCGTGGTGGCCACCACCCTGGAAGCCGCGGAGCACGCCGCGCACCTGGTCAAGGTCCGCTACGACGCCGAGAAGACGTCGACCGACATGGCCACCGCACCGGCTGGTGAACCCGTGAACTACGCGCGGGGCGACGCGGACACGGCGTACGAATCCGCCGCCGTACAGGTGGACGCGACCTATCAGCAGGCCCGTGCCCATCACAACGCGATGGAACCGCACGCCACCATCGCCCGCTGGGACGGCGATCAGCTCACTCTGTGGGACAAGACCCAGTGGCCGATCGGCACGCAGAAGGACGTCGCCGCCGTGTTCGGCATCCCGAACGAGTCGGTGCGCGTCATCTCGCCGTTCGTCGGCGGCGGGTTCGGCAACGCCATTCGCGCCTGGCCCCACATCGCCACCGCGGCGGTCGCCGCCCGCGAGACCGGCTGCCCGGTCAAGCTCGTGCTGTCCCGCAGGCAGCTGTACTTCGGGGTGGGCTACCGGCCCTCGTACGAGTACCGGGTGCGCCTGGGCAGCGACCGGCGCGGCCGGGTGAGCGCCATGGTCCAACACATCAAGTCGGAGACCTCGACGTACGAGAACTTCGTCGAAGGCGTCCTGCACGTGGGGCAGATGGTCTACAACGCGCCCCACGTCCGCCAGGACCACCGCACGGTGCCCCTGGACGTGAACACCCCGATCTGGATGCGCGGCCCCGGCTACGCCACCGCCGCCTTCGCCATCGAGTCGGCGATGGACGAACTCGCCCACAAGCTGGACATCGACCCCATCGAGCTGCGCCGGCACAACGAACCGGAACAGGACCCGTCCAGCGGGCTGCCGTTCTCCACCCGGCGACTGCGCGAGTGCTACACCGTCGGCGCCCGCGAGTTCGGCTGGAACCGGCGCGACCCCAAGCCCCGCTCCACCCGCGACGGCGACTGGCTGATCGGTACCGGCATGGCCGTCGGCACCTACGACGTGGTGCGGAGCGGGGCCCAGGCCCGGGTCAGGCTGAACGCCGACGGCACCGCCCTGATCCAGTCCGCGACCAGCGACATGGGCCCGGGCACCTACACCTCGCAGACCCAGGTCGCCGCTGACGCCCTCGGCCTGACGATGCGTAATGTGACCTTCCAGCTCGGCGACTCCACCATGCCGAAGGCACCGCCCCACGGCGGATCACAGACCATGATCAACATCGGCTCCGCCGTCCAGGACGGCTGCGACAAGGTACGCAAGCAGGCGATCAAGCTGGCCGTCGAGGACGAGGACTCGCCGCTGTACGGCGCCGATGCCGACGACATCGTGGTCCGCGCCGGACGGCTGCACGTGCCGGACAATCCGGCACGCGGCGAGACCTACCGGCAGCTGTTGACCCGCAACAACCGCACCCACCTCGAAGTCCTCGGCTCCTGGACCCCCGGCCAAGCACGGCACTCCATGTACACCTACGGTGCGCTCTTCGCCGAGGTCGCCGTCGACGCCCGTCTCGGACTGGTCCGGGTACGGCGGATGCTCGGCGTCTTCGACGCGGGCCGCATCATCAGCCCCAAGCTCGCCGACAGCCAGGCGCTGGGCGGGATGGTCGGCGGCATCGGCGCGGCGCTCCTTGAGCACACGGTCACCGACCACCGCGACGGCCGCATCGTCAACGCCGACCTCGCCAACTACATGGTCCCGGTCAACGCCGACATCCCCGACCTGCGGGGGATCTTCCTCGACGGCGGCGAAGACCTGGAAGCCGACCCCATCGGCGTCAAGGGACTCGGCGAGATCGTCTACATCGGCGTGGCACCCGCCATCGCCAACGCCGTCTTCCACGCCACCGGCCGCCGCGTCCGCGAACTGCCCATCACCGCCGAGGCGTTGCTCTGAGCCGAGGCCCGAGACGAGCCCCCGGGAAGCCGGTTTCGTGGTGAGACGGCCGCCCGGGGTGCTCACCCAACTGTCCGGCGGCCGACCCATGTCCGGCCGCCGGACCCCCGGGGCCGCCGCGGTGCCACTCCCCTCGACGACACGGCGGCGGCCCACCTCCCCAGAACCTGTCGTCCCACGTCGTCCGACGCCGCCTCACCCGGATCACACGGAGACCCGCCCATGCTGAACATCGCGGACACGCTGTACGACTGGTGCCGCGCGGCACGCCCCTTCGCCCTGGCCACCGTCGTCCAGGTCAGCGGCAGCGCACCCCTGCCGGTCGGCACCGCGGTCGGCAGCGTCTCCGGCGGCTGCGTCGAGGGAGCCGTCTACGAACTGTGCCAACAGATCGTGGCAGACCGCGGCACCCCCGTTCGGGCCCGCTTCGGCTACTCCGACGATGACGCCTTCGCCGTCGGTCTGACCTGCGGCGGCGAGATCGAAGTCCTCGTACAGCACGTCGACCCCGCCGACCAGCCGCACCTCACCGCAGCCCTGGAAACCGTCACGCAAGGCGGTCCCACCGCACTCGCCCAGATCATCGACGGCCCCGAGCACCTCCTCGGCCGCACCCTCACCCTCCTCGGCGACGGCAGCGCGTACGACGGAACCCTCGGCAGCCCGGACCAGGACCGGGCAGTGGCGGCCGAAGCCCGCGCCCTGCTGCGGGCCGGGCGAACCGCCCGGATCGAAGTCGGCGGTGACGCCGACACCTGCCCCGAACGGCTCTCCGTGCTCGTCCACACCCACGCACCCCGCCCGCGCATGGTCATCTTCGGCGCCGTCGACTTCGCGGGCGCACTGAGCCAGGCCGGCCGCTTCCTCGGCTACCACGTCACCGTCTGCGACGCCCGCCCCGTCTTCGCCACCCCCGCCCGCTTCCCGCACGCCGACGAGGTCGTCGTCGACTGGCCCCACCGCTACCTGGAGCGCACGGACGTGGATTCCCGCACCGCCGTCTGCGTACTGACCCACGACGCCAAGTTCGACATCCCCCTGCTGCGGCTGGCCCTCGGCCTTCCCGTCGGATACATCGGCGCCATGGGCTCCCGCCGCACCCACGAGCACCGTCTCCATGCCCTGCGCGAAACGGGCGTGCCCGAGGACCGGCTCGCCCGCCTGCACTCCCCCATCGGGCTCGACCTGGGCGCGTACACCCCCGAGGAAACCGCCATCTCCATCACCGCCGAGATCATCGCCCACACCCACCACGGCTCCGGCCTGCCCCTGACCCGCGGCACCGGACCGATTCACCAGCCCGCCCCGGACGCTCTTTCATCGGCCACACGAACGGCCGCGTGACGACAGGCCTGCCCACTGCGGCACGGCACAGCGATGCCTACCCGCAGGAAATCAGCCGGCGGCGTCAGCTGTCGGCTGACGGTTGGCGGACCAGCAGGCGAGGAAACGCAGCCCGTCGTGGGAGGCGGTACCGGGCTCCGCCGTGAAGATGACGAGGTGCTGATCGGGATCACTGGGGCAGGCGAGAGTCTCCCAGTCGAGGGTGAGGTCGCCGGCCACGGGGTGGCGGAACGCCTTCGTCCCCATGAAGTGGTGGGCCACCTGGTGAGCGGCCCACCACTCCCGGAACTGAGGATCCCCTTCGGACAACTCCTCGACGAGGGCAATCATGCCGGGGTCGTCCGGGTTGTCCGCCGCTTCCATCCTCAGAAATGCCACGCAAGTACGCGCGACGGTTTCCCAGTCCGCATACAGATCCCGCATAGCCGAATCAGTGAAAAGCATTCGCGCGGAATTGCGCTGCCCTTCCGGAACCTGGGAGAAGTCCGCGAGCAAGGCGGCAGCAAGACGATTCCAGGCGAGAATGTCCATGCAGGGGCCGAGAACGACAGCAGGGGTGTCGGTGAGATTGTCGAGGAGCCGCCGCGTCGACGGCCGGACCTTCAGCGTCGAGTGCCGACGTGGCCGCGCGTTCTCCTTCCCGGCCAGTTCGAGCATGTAGTCACACTGGTCGTCGTCCAGGCGCAACACCCGGGCCAGGGCCATCAGGACCGGAGCCGATGCTTCGATGCGGCCCTGCTCCAGGCGGGTGTAGTACACGGTGCTGATCGCGGCCAGCTGCGCCACTTCCTCCCGGCGCAGGCCCGGCACCCGACGCAGCGCCCCGCTCTCGGGCAGACCCATTGCACGGGGGCTCAGCTTTGCACGCCGGACCTTGAGGAATTCACCCAGCTCGCTGAGGTGTGCGTCCCTGCTCATGCCGGACACGGTACTGCGGATGCCGCTCCGGGAGAGCTCAGGTGGGGGGTAGAGATCTGTACCCGGAACGTGCCTTCCGGGCGGAGAGGGTTCACGTCGCTTTCACGATTAATGCTCGGATTTCTTACAGCGATAACCGAGCAAGGGCATGATCTGACGACTCGTCGTTTTCTCTTCGGTGATCGCCATCTGCTCCGGCGAAAGACGGTCGCTCGCATCAAGGACGGGCGCAGTTCGTGGCCGCACCGTCAGCCCCGCCGGACCGCCCCGAGCTGGGCCCGGTGCAGGCCCGGGGCGGTGAATCGCTGCGCCACCGTGCGCAGGACGCGGGCCATCGCCTGGGCGGGTGGGGTGGCGGGGCGTGCCGCGGCGCGTGCGAGGAGGATGCGGCGGGTGGGAGCCGGGACGTCGGAGGCGAACGGCAGGAGGCGCACGTCGCTGCGTCGGCTGGTGAGGGCCAGGCGGGGCGCGAGCGCGATGCCGAGACCGGCGGCGACCATGGCCTGCGCCTCCTGGTAGTCGTGCGACGAGTAGGCGATGTGCGGCTCGAATCCCGCCTGGCGACAGCTTCGGCGCAGGACGTCGGCGACGGGGTGGTTGTCGGCGCGGATGATCCACTCCTGGTCGGCGAGGTCACCGAGGCGCACGGAGGGATGTGTGCGCAGGGGTGAGTCGGCAGGCACGACCAGCACCGTGGGGTCGTCCAGCAGGTGAGTGAGGGCGAGCGCCGGATCGTCGAGGCGGTTCCATTCGTAGTCCCAGAGCAGCCCCTGCTCCACCTCGCCGGCGTGCAGCATCTCCCTGAGCTCCGCGAGGACTCCGGCGCGTACCTCGATGCGGATGCCTGCGTGGCGACGTCGGAAACGCGTGAGCGCCAGCGGCAGCAGGGACGCGCTCGCCGTGGGAAAGGAACCGAGCCGCAAGGTGCCCTGGTCGAGGGCGGTGAAGGAGTCCAGGTCGGCCTGGGCGGCACGGAGTTCCCGGCGGATGGCCTGACCGCGTTCGGCCAGCGCGGCACCCGCCGGGGTGGGGCGGATACCGCGTGGCAGCCGCTCGATGAGGGGCTGCCCTGCCTCCTGCTCCAGCAGGGACATCTGCTGGGAGGCGGCGGAGGTGGTCATGCCGAGGGCTGCCGCCGCGGCAGTGAGTGAACCGCGTTCGGTGGCCTCGGTGAGCAGCAGCAGGCGACGCACGTTGAGCATGCCGACGACTTTAGCTGAGCTAAACCCTGGTGAAGCGAACTGCGATTGTTCCGAAGTCGAGCCTCTGCGAAGGTCTCCGCAATCGCCGAGCGGTTCACCGGCCGCAATGCGCCCGTAACTGCTTCTCGGCCCTCTTTCCCGCCCCTCCGTTGACCCAGGAAGAGCCTCAGACGTGCACATTCCCGCGACCCTGGTACGTGGCGGCACAAGCAAGTGCTGGCTGTTCAACCAGGTCGATGTCCCTACCGACCGTGGCAACCTCGAAAGGCTGCTGGTCGCCGCGTACGGCGCCACCGATCCCGTGGAACTGGACGGGGTGGGCGGGGCGACCCCCACCACGTCGAAGGCGGCCGTGGTCAGCGCCTCGTCCCAGCCCGGCATCGACGTCGACTACCTGTTCGCCCAAGTCGGCATCGGGACGGGCTCGGTGGAGTGGACGAGCAACTGCGGCAACTGCGCCACCGGCGTCGCCCTGTACGCGGTGACCAAAGGAATGGTTCCGGTCACCGGCGACCGGACGCGCGTGGTGATGCGCAACACCAATACCGGCGCGGTCCTCGAAGGGATCGTCGACACCCCCGGAGGCGTGGTGCACCACTTCGGCCGCCAGACGGTACCCGGCACCCGTGCCGGCGGGGTCGCGGTCGGCCTCACCTTCCGCAACCCCGCCGGTACCACTGCCTTACTGATCCCCACCGGCCGGACCGCCCAGGACCTGCGGGTCGGCGCCGCCGAGCCGGTACGCGTGAGCATGGTGACCGCGGGAGCTCCGGTCGTCCTTGTCGACGCCGCCAGTGCCGGGCGTACCGGTGCCGAGTCACTGGAGCGGATGAGCGCGGACGTCCCCTGGCTGCGCACCGTCCGTCATACCGCCGCACCCCTGATGGGGCTGCTCCCGCCGGGCGAGGAACCGGGCGACGCGGTGCCCAAGGTGGGCCTGGTCGGCCCGCCGGTGCCGTACACCACCACCCTCGGTGAACCGATCGCTGCCGAGGACTACGACGTGTCGGTGCGCATGCTCACCATGAACGCCCCGCACCCCGCGATCGGCCTGACCTCTGCCGTAGCCGTCGCGGCGGCCGGGCTGCTGGAGGGGTCCGTGGTCTCCCGGACCACGGGCGGCCCGACCGACGAGTGGCTGCGCCTCGGTACGCCCGCCGGCGTCGTCGCGGTCCGCTGCACCGATGTGAGGGACGGCCTGCCGCACCGGGTCACCGTGCAACGCGCGGCCCGTCTGCTCGCCGACGCCCGAATCTACGTACCGGAAGCAGGCAGCCCGCAAGCCGCCTGAGCCCCGACGAACATCACCTCGGTCAGGCCGGCTACCGGCCGTCCGCACCGGGATACCCTCGCGCCCCTCGGGGCGCGCCCGCCGTTCCCTCGCCCCAAGGACAAAGATGTCTGCTGAAGTGATCTCCATAGGCGCGCTGCTGGTGATGTTCGTGGTCGGCACCGTGCTGCCGATCAACCTGGGCATCCTCGCCTTCGTCGCCACCTTCGTGGTCGGCACCGCCTCGCTCGGCCTCACCGAGGACGAGATCTTCGAGGGGTTCCCGGCGAAGCTCTTCGTCACCATCGTCGGAGTCACCTACCTGTTCTCCGTCGCCCGCCGCAACGGCACCATCGACTGGCTCGTCGCGGCCGGGGTGCGGCTGGTACGCGGCAAGGTAGGGCTCATCCCCTGGGTGCTGTTCCTTGTGGCCGCCCTGCTGACGGCGTTCGGTACGTTCACCCCGGCCGCGGTCGCGATCCTCGCGCCGATCGGCATGAACTTCGCCTACCGCTACAAGCTCAACCCGCTGGTCGTCGGCATGATGGTGATCAGCGGCGGGCACGCGGGCGCGTTCTCCCCGCTGGCCGTCTCCGGTGCGCTGGTGCTCGACCTCGTCGACAAGACCGATCTGCAGGTCTCCGCCGTGGCGCTGTTCAGCGCCAGCTTCGTGATCAACCTGGTTCTCTCGATCATCACCTACGCCCTGCTCGCCAAGCGTCCCGCCCCGCTGGCCGAGGGCACCGCGGAGGCAGCCGACGACGAGGACCTCGCCGTCTCCGAGAGGCCCGACTGGCGGCAGTGGCTCACCCTCACCTCTCTGGTCGCCCTCGTCGTCGGCGCGCTCGGCTTCCACTTGGAGATCGGCTTCCTCGCGCTGGCTGCCGGCGCCCTGCTGGCCCTGGTGGACATGAAGCGGCAGGAGAAGGCCGTGGACGGTGTCAGCTGGTCCACCCTGCTGCTGGTCGCGGGCATGATGACGTACATCGCCATGCTGGAGAAGGCCGGCATCATCGAGGAGATCTCCGAACACGCCGCCAACCTGGGCGCCCCAGTCGTCGTCGCCCTGCTGCTGTGCTTCACCGTGGCCATCACCTCCGCCTTCGCCTCCTCCACGGCGATCCTCACCGCGATCATCCCCATCGCCGTACCGCTGCTGCTCTCCAGCCACCTCAGCGCCGTCGGACTGATCGCCGCGCTCGCCGTCTCCACGACGATCGTCGACACCTCTCCCTTCTCGACCAACGGAGCACTCGTCCTCAGCAACGCCCGTGGGGTGGACACCCGCCGCTTCTACCGCCAGGTCCTCGGCTACACCGGCGGAATCGTCGCGCTCGGCCCCGTCGTCGCCTGGGGCGCCCTGGTCCTGCCCTGGTCATAGCGCAGAGACCGACGACGGACGGCGGAGCTCAGTAGCTGTCGCACTCGCTCGGCAGAGCGCGCAGTCGCCGCCGGCAGATGAGTGCGTGTCCAAGGGTGAGGATGGCTTGATGATCCGTCAGCCCGCACGCCGGCCTGACGGATCATCGGGGGCTGTAGAGCGGTTACTGCCAGGCGCTGGAGGTCTTGGTAGTCAGCTGCGTTGGTATCTGGCTGCCATCGTGTGGAATACCTTCTTCGGTTCCCAGCGCCTCTCGTCGAGCATCCGGACGACGCCGTAGGAACCAAGGTCTTGCTCCCCGGGCCTGCTGTAACCGGCGAAGGTGAACCAGAGCGCGGTGTCCACGCCTTCGTCCTCGAAGATGTCCAGCAATTCGGTGAAGTAGCGGGCCTGCTCGTCTTCGTCCGGGACCGCGCCGTGCGGCACCTGCCAGGCCATGCCGCCACGTTCTCCCGCGCCCTGGTAGGCGCAGGTTCCGTACTCGGTCACGGCGACGGGCTTGCCGTGGGCGAGGTGCCCACGCAGCTCGTCCCGGAAGCTGTCGGCGTTGTGGGCGGCCCGGTAGGCATCGATTCCGACGAGGTCGAACGCACCCCAGTCGACGAACTCCCAAGGAGCCGAGGCGTAGGTGACCTGGCCGCCGAAGTGCGAACGGACGGTCGCGGCGATCTGGGAGAGGAAGTCGTTGAGGCGTTCTTGCACCGGTCCGAGGGAGGACCACCACTCCATGTCGGCGGCAACCATGGCCCGTATACGGTCGCCATAGGTGTCGCCCGGGAGGAAACCGCCGCAGAACGCGCTGATCTCACAGCCGGCGACGAACACCACCTCGGCACCGGCCTCCCGTACGGCTTCGGCCCGAGCGGCGCAGTCGGCGAAGAACGGGAGCAACTGGTCGCGGGGAAGGTCCACGGGAAAAGGGGCGAACCAGACCTCAAGGCCCGCGTCCGCAGCGTGTCGGGCAGCGATGCTCAACCGTTCAGGCTCTCGTCCGGAGATACGAACGGCGTCACATTGGAGATCACCGGAGATCACCGCCATGTCGTGCCGGACCGTCTCAGGCGTGAAGCTTTTGCGGGAGAGTTCTTCCCCTGGGAGGAACCCTGTGTCGTAGTTGATGCCCCGTGCGCGCACGTCCATGTCCCTTCACTGCCGTCGCCGTGTTCCAGCAAGTCAAAGCCGCGCTCGGGTTCTTGGCCAGAGAGCGGAACGGCTACTCGGAGATGTTGTTTCCGCCGGCCGGTTTCCGTAGCCAGCCGCGGTCGACCATCCTGATCAGCTTTCCGCGCAGCGGCTCCAGCTTGGCCCGCCCGCTGACATCCACTCCCGCCATCCCGTAGACCTGGCGGGCCATGACCGGCAGCACGGGCCCCTGCCAAGAGTCTGGCAGAGGGCCCGTGGTGCAGAGAGCCGACGAGGGCCGGGACCTGTCCCTGGACGAGCGGCATCCTGGCCAACGCGGCTACCGTCTGCTGGTGGCCCGACGGCCCGGCGTCACTTCAGGTGTCGGGTGAAGAACTGGGCCGCGTCCTCCCCCGCGAACTGCGGGACACCGGTGTGCCCGCCCATATTGGCGTGCAGGGACTTCTCCTTGGAGCCGAAGGCGTCGAACAGGTCCAGAGCTGCCTGCCGGTCGTTGCCTTCGTCGTCCCACTGCAGCAGGACGTGCAGCGGAATGGTGACCTGGCGGGCCTCCTCGAACATGGCGCGAGGCACGAAACTCCCGGCGAACAGAACAGCGGCCGAGATGCGCGGCTCGACCACCGCCAGCCGGGTCCCGATGGAGATCACTCCCCCCGAGTACATGACCGGGCCGCCGATCTCGGGCAGCGCCAGGAGAGCGTCCAGGGCGGCCTGCCATTCCGGGACCGCCTTGTCGACCAGGGGGAGGATGAGGGCGTCGATGATCTCGTCGCTGACCGGCTCGCCGGCCTCCATCGCCCGGCGCAGGTCGGCGCGGGCCTGCTCGGCGGCGGCCCAACGGGGCCGGTCACCGCTCCCGGGAAGCTCGATGGTGGCTGCGGCGAAGCCATCCGCCGCGGCGTGCCGGGCCCGCGCCACCAGTCGGGGGTACATCTTGTGCAGTCCGAGCGGGGGGTGGCCGAGCAGGATCAGCGGCGCTGGTACGGATACGGATGCGGGCGTCCACAGGATGCCGGGGATCTCGCCGAGGGTGAATTCGCGCTCGAAGACGGCGTCGTCGAGCCGCTGTTCAGAAGTGAATTGCAAGGTCGTGCCTTTCGGGAGTGCCATTGAACGGCGCTCCCGGACGACCTATCGCCCGACCGTGACCCCGGAGGGGAGCACCCACGTCGAAACGTTCACGGGTACCACCTCCTCGCTCACTTGCACGGCCTCCGGAAACGTAGCAGTGGCTGCCGTGGTTCCGCCAACGGGTTTTCGCGGAGGCTCTGCGGCCGAACACCGCGGCGTCGGAGTCACGCCTGTCACTGGTCGGGAAGCGCACGTCCGCCGCCCTTTGACCTGTGACTTCAAGTTGGCGGAGGCCCATTGACGATGTAGGTGCCGCCCACCCGTGCGTCCCAGACTGCGGCTGGCTCCACTCGTCGGCGAGGCCGGCGCCGGAGGGCTGTCAGGGGTGTCCGCCGCAGCCGCAGCCCGTCATGGTCGCCCCCTCCTGGGGCGGCGGGGTCTGTGCGGCGGCCTCTTCCACCGCCGCGAGCAGCCGTCGGCGTTCCTCCGGCGGGATCCACCTGCCGTCGACGACCACGCCGTGGATGCGGCGGGTGTTGCGGATGTCGCGCAGCGGGTCGGCGTCGAGGACGAGCAGATCGGCGGCCTGTCCGCGGGCCACGGTGCCGACGGCGGGCAGGCCGAGGGTGCGGGCCGCGTCCCGCGTGGCCGCGCGCAGGGCCTCGGCCGGGGTGAGGCCGGCCGCCACGAGCAGCGCCAGCTCGTCGTGGAGGGCGAAGCCCGGGACGAGGAATCCCGTACCGGTGTCGGTGCCCGCCGCCAGCCGCACACCCGCGCCGCGCAGCTCGCTCACCAGCCGGAGCCGGTGCTCGAAGATCCGGCGGATCTGCCGGGCCTGCTCGGGGGTGCGCCCGCCGGTCAGGGCCGTCAGCTGGTCCGGCCAGCTCTCCGTCTGCCAGGCGGGCAGGTACTTCCACTCCTCGGCCCGGGACGGAACGTCGTCGGGCAGCTCCAGCGTGCGGTGCACGCTGAGCGTGGGGACGACGGCGGTCCCGTCGGCCGCCAGACTCCGGAAGAGGCCGTCCGCCCGGTTCCGGTCGTAGCCCTGCACCGCCCGCCATTCGAGGGGATGCACCTGCTGGAACCAACTGTGGTAGCGGGACAGGCTGCTGGGGTCGCGCGGGTCGATCCGTACGGCCGCCAGGCGGCGCCGTATCTCCTTCTCGTGCCGTGAGGTCGCCAGGAGCAGCGCGTGCAGGTGCTCGATGGTGCGGTGGCCGGTGGCGCTCGCCTCCGCGATCCGTACGGTGTCGGGGCAGTGCCCGAGGTGAGGAATGCCCTGGCGCCGTGCCTCGTCCGCGATGGCGAAGTAGGCCTCGCGGGACAGGCGGGAGTACACCTTGACGAAGTCCGCACCCTCGCGCTTGACCCGCCGTACGGCGCGCCGGGCCTCGGCCGCGTCGCGCACCTCGATGGTTGGGCCCACGTCGGCCGCCCACAGTGAGGGCGCGCCGTCGACGATGGGGCTGCCGACCAACCAGCGGGGGCCGAGCAGTGCACCGCCGCGGATCTTCTCGCGCCACTCGTGGTGGACCGGCTGGCCCCGCATCTCCCTCACCGTGGTGACGCCGGCGAGTGCGTACAGTGCCGGGATCACCGTCTCCGGGCCGTCGCTGTGGGTGTGCGCCTCGATCAGTCCCGGGATCAGGTACTTGCCGGTCAGGTCGACCGTGCGGGTGTCCGGGCTGAGCCGGGTGCGTGCGGTCGGGGCGAGTTTGGTGATGCGGCCGCCCTCGACGACGACCGTCATGTCGAGGGCCGGGGGTGCTCCCGATCCGTCGATCACGGTGACGTGGGTGAGCGCCAACGGGCCGGTGCCGGCGCCGTTTCCGGCCCTCGTCCCGGCCGCGCGTGCCGTGCCGGCGGGCGCCGTGCCCGTCAGGGCCGCACCCGTCACAGAGACGGCCCCGGCCAGGAACCCCCGTCGGGCCATGCCGCGATGTGCCCCAACTATTGCTTCGGACATGCCGTTTCCCCTCCCGCTTGTGATTCCGTCGGCCGTGTCCGCCGACCCCCACGACTCTGGCGGACACGGGGCGACAGGACAGTGCGGCCAGACGGTGGGTGTGGGGGTGTTGCTGGGACCACCGAGGGCCGTCCCCGGCGCTGGGGTTGCCCCGCCCGTGAACCGGCCGCCAGTCGGAGTGATCACGCCGCGTCGCGCCCCTGGCCAGGGCGGTCTGAGGGCACGGGGATCAGGAACACGTACTGAGCTTGTCTTCTGACGTCCGTGGTCGTGAGTTCGGTACGTCAGGGCGTCCGGCGGGACGCGTTCGCGGAAGTGTCAACGCCGTGCGCCAACATGACGGTCCGTCGACTCAGGCTACGAGGCCCCCAGGACGATCTTGCTCACCCCAGGAAGCTCAACCGCACGTGACGGTTGGCATTGGAGATGTTGGTGTCGACCAGGCACACCGACTGCCAGGTCCCCAGCTCCAGACGACCCCCCAGTACCGGCAACGTGGCATGCGGAGGCACGATCGCCGGGAGGACGTGGTCGCGGCCGTGGCCGGGGCTGCCGTGGCGGTGCTGCCAGCGGTCGTCCGCGGGGAGCAGGGAGTGGAGGGCGGTGAGAAGGTCGTCGTCGCTTCCGGCGCCCGTTTCGATGAGCGCGACACCGGCTGTGGCGTGGGGCACAAAGACATTGAGCAGGCCGTCACGGCCGCCCGCGGCCTCCAGGAGGAAGGCCTCGCAGTCACGGGTGAGGTCGACGACCGTTTCGCTGGATCCGGAGGCGATGTTCAGGACACGGGTGGTGAAGACATCGGACATGAGTCAATCCTCGCCCATCCCCGGGGTTGCACACCTGACCGGCCGGCCATGCCGTGATACGGCAGGTCCATTCCGCGAGACGCCATTGACCGTACGCGGCCCAGCTGGCTACTTTCAGCCGCATGTTGCGTTCAGTCCTGCTCACCACGCGCGGTCACATCGACCTGCTGCGGGTGGCCTCCGCCGCGTGTCGCCGCGGCCACTGACGCCTTCTCACCCGCCTCACCCGCTTTTCCTCTTCCGCGCCTCAGCATGCCCGCACGTCTGACCTGAACCGGAATCAGAGCCGGAATCAGACCTGGAACCGGCAGCGGAACCAGACATCGGCGCACTGACGCGCACCCTCCCCTCGCTCTCCAGCCGTGGAGCACTCATGAGCATCAGCCATGCCCCGCCGAACCCTCACGCATCCGAAATTTCGGGAATATCAGGTTCTGGCCGCGCCGAGCACGCCAAGTACACAGGTGCTGCCCTAGCGCCCGAACTCGAACCCATAGTCCCCACCTCGACCCGCCGCACCCGCGTGCCCCGCTGGCTGCGCCGCACCTCCGGGCCCGTCCTGCTGCTCGTCCTGTGGCAAGTCCTCAGCGGTACGGGTGTGTTGACCGCCGACGTCCTGGCCTCGCCCGGCGCCATCGCACGGGTCGCCGGCGATCTGATCTCCGACGGATCACTGCCGAACGCGATGGGCGTCTCGCTCCAGCGCGTCGCCGTGGGACTGCTGCTCGGCACCGTCGTCGGCACCGGACTCGCCCTGGTCTCCGGCCTGTTCCGGATCGGCGAGGACCTCGTCGACGCGAGCGTCCAGATGCTGCGGACCGTGCCGTTCGTCGGCCTGATCCCGCTGTTCATCATCTGGTTCGGCATCGGCGAGGCCCCGAAGGTCGCGATCATCACGCTCGGCGTGTCCTTCCCGCTCTACCTCAACGTGTACGCGGGCATCCGCGGCGTCGACTCCCAGCTGATCGAGGCCGGTGAGTCCCTCGGCCTGTCGCGCTGGGGGCTCGTACGGCACGTCGTCCTGCCGGGCGCCCTCCCCAGTGCGATGACCGGTCTGCGCTACTCACTGGGCATCGCCTGGCTGGCACTCGTCTTCGCCGAGCAGATCAACGCGGACGCCGGAATCGGCTTCCTGATGGTCCAGGCACGCGACTTCCTGCGCACCGACGTGATCGTGGTCTGCCTGATCGTCTACGCCTTCCTCGGCCTGCTCGCCGACTTCATCGTCCGCTCCCTCGAAAGGCTGCTCCTGCAATGGCGACCGACGTTCACGGGCCGGTGAGTCAGATGACCACTCCCCCGGATGCCCAGAAGTCCGCGCCGGCCCCCGCCTCGGCGGTACGCGTCGAGGGCCTGACGCGCGCCTTCGACGGCCGCGCCGTCATCGACAACCTCCAACTCGACGTGAAACCGGGTGAGTTCGTCGCGCTCCTCGGCCGCAGCGGCTGCGGCAAGTCCACTCTGCTGCGCATCCTCGCCGGGCTCGACCGCGACATCGAGGGCACCGTCCTCGTCCCGCGCCGCAAGGCCGTCGCGTTTCAGGCACCCCGGCTGATGCCGTGGAAGAAGGTGTGGCGCAACGTCCTGCTCGGCCTGCCGGGCAGGCCCGAACGCGCCGTGGCCGAACAGGCGTTGACCGAGGTCGGACTCGCCCAACGCGCCGACGCCTGGCCCAAGACGCTCTCCGGCGGCGAGGCCCAACGCGCCTCGCTGGCCCGCGCGTTGGTGCGCGAACCCGATCTGCTGCTGCTCGACGAACCGTTCGGCGCGCTGGACGCGCTGACCCGGATCAAGGCGCAGCGACTCGTCGGCGAGCTGTGGCAGCGCCGCGGCTGCGCCGTGCTGCTGGTCACGCACGACGTGGAGGAGGCGGTACTGCTCGCCGACCGCGTCCTCGTGATGGACGACGGCGTCATCGCGTACGAGACCACGGTCGATCTGGACCGTCCGCGCGACATCACCGATCCACGGTTCGCCGAGTTGCGCGCCGGACTGCTGGAACGGCTGGGCGTGGAGACGGCCGCCGAAGCAGCCTGAACCCTCCCCCTCTCTCCGCCCCCCTTTCCTCCGTACCGCCCAGTCAGATCTCACCCTCATCAGAAGCAACCGAACGGAATCGTCATGCCCCGACGCCTCGCCCCCGCCCTGCTGCTCCCCCTCGCTCTG
The DNA here is from genome assembly GCF_040654355.1 of Streptomyces sp. NPDC050704. Lineage (NCBI taxonomy): Bacteria > Bacillati > Actinomycetota > Actinomycetes > Kitasatosporales > Streptomycetaceae > Streptomyces > Streptomyces sp. NPDC050704. The sequence continues at coordinate 16,294 of NZ_JBFAHW010000092.1, forward strand.
CTGGTCGCCGCCTGCGGCGGGAACTCGGCGGCCAACACCTCGACAGGTGGCGGAACCGACGGCAAGGGCTCCCTCACGCTCAACGTCGGTGACCAGAAGGGCGGTTCGGAGGCGGTGCTGCGGGCCGCCGGAGAGCTCAAGAACCTCGACTACAAGATCAAGTGGTCGACCTTCACCTCCGGTCCACCGCTCCTGGAGGCCGTCAACGCCAAGGCCGTCGACATCGGCGGCGTCGGCAACACCCCGCCCATCTTCGCGGCCGGCGCCAACTCGAAAATCACCGTCGTGGCCGCCTATCGGGGCAACTCCAAGGGTGAGGCCCTCCTCGTGCCCAAGGACTCGAAGTTGACGAAGACCTCGGAACTCAAGGGCAAGTCGATCGCGGTGGCTCAGGGGTCGTCCGCGCACTACCAGCTGATCGCCTCCCTCAAGGAGGCCGGACTGAAGCTGAGCGACGTCAAGGTGAAGTACCTCCAGCCCGCCGACGCGCTGGCCGCGTTCACCGCCGGCAAGATCGACGCCTGGGCGGTCTGGGACCCGTACACCTCTCAGGTGCTGCAGGCCAAGCAGGGCCGGATCCTGACGGACGGCGAAGGTGTGGTCAACGGTCTCAACTTCCAGGTGGCGGCACCCGGAGCCCTCGACGACAAGAAGAGGGCCGCGGCGATCGGCGACTACCTGGAGCGGCTGCGGCGTGCGCAGGACTGGGTCTACGAGCACCCCGACGAGTGGGCCAAGGTCTGGGCGAAGGACACGGGGCTGCCGTACGAGGTGGCGCTGGCCTCGGTGAAGCGGTCCAACGCGACGCGGATCCCGGTGGCCCTCGACAAGCCGCTCATCGCCTCCGAGCAGGAGATCGCGGACACCTTCACCGACCTGAAGCTCATCCCCCGCAAGGTCGACTTCGCCGACTTCGTGGACGCCCGTTTCAACGGCGACCTGCCTCCGTCCACCACCACTCCCCGCGCCTCGAAGGAGTCGTGAACCGATGACCGTACATCTCCACTGGTTCCTGCCGACGGGCGGCGACGGCCGCACCCTCGTGGACCGGCACGCCTACGCCGCCAATCCCATCGACCGCACCAAGCCGGTCAGCGGAGTGCGCGCGCCCGACATCGAGTACCTGGCCCAGATCGCCAAGGCGGCCGAGCAGTTGGGCTTCGAGGCGGTGCTCACCCCGACCGGCACCTGGTGCGAGGACGCCTGGCTGACAACGGTGGCACTGGCCCAGCACACCGAGCGGCTGAAGTTCCTGGTCGCGTTCCGGCCCGGCGTCATCTCACCGACCCTCGCCGCCCAGATGGCGGCGACGTACCAGCGCATCACCCGCGGCCGACTGCTCCTGAACGTCGTCACCGGCGGTGACTCCACCGAGCAGCGCCGCTTCGGCGACCGGCTCGGCCACGAGCAGCGGTACGCGCGGACCGACGAGTTCCTGTCCGTCGTACGAGGAGTGTGGAGCGGGCAGCCGTACGACTTCGACGGCGCCCATTACCAGGTCGAGGGCGGGCTGACCGCTCTGCCGCCGGATCCGCTGCCGGAGATCTTCTTCGGTGGTTCCTCGGCGGCCGCGGGGCCGGTGGCGGCCCGGCACGCGGATGTGTATCTGACGTGGGGCGAGCCGCCGGCGCAGGTCAAGGAGAAGATCGACTGGATTCGCTCGCTCGCCGAGCTCGAAGGGCGTACGGTCCGCTTCGGCATCCGGCTGCACACCATCTCGCGGGACGCGTCGGCCGAGGCGTGGACGACGGCGCGACGCCTGCTCGACGACCTCGATCCGGAGTCCATCGCGGCCGCGCAGGCGGCGCTCGGCCGCAGCGAGTCGGTCGGCCAGCAGCGCATGCTCGCGCTGCACGGCGGTTCGCGCGACCGGGACCGGCTGGAAGTATCGCCGAACCTGTGGGCGGGCGTGGGTCTCGTGCGCGGCGGCGCGGGCACCGCGCTGGTCGGCAGCCACGCCGAGGTCGCCGACCGGATCGAGGAGTACCACGCGCTGGGCATCGAGCACTTCGTGCTCTCCGGGTATCCGCATCTGGAGGAGGCGTACTGGTTCGGGGAGGGCGTGATTCCCGAGCTGGCCGCACGCGGACTGCTGCCGGGCGTTCCCGCGTCCGGGGCACCGATCCTGGTGGCGAGCGGGCGTTGACTCCATGACTCCGGGAGACCCGCCTGTCCCGGAGATCCAGGTGCCCCGGGAAGATCCGGCCCGTCGGTGAAGTTAGTAGAAGCGTGAACAACACCGGGGTGCAGGCACGCGAAGTCGATGTCGTCGTCATAGGCGCCGGACAGGCCGGACTGGCCGGCGCCTATCACCTGCGGCGCACCGGCTTCGAGCCGGAGCGGGACTTCGTGGTCCTGGACCACGCGCCGCGAGCGGGCGGCGCGTGGCAGTTCCGGTGGCCGTCCCTCACGTACGGCAAGGTGCACGGAATGCACGCGCTGCCGGGCATGGAACTGACGGACGCGGACCCGGCGCGGCCGTCCGCCGAGGTCATCGCGGAGTACTTCGACACCTACGAGCGCACTTTCGAACTGCGGGTGCGGCGGCCGGTCGACGTGCAGGCCGTGCGCGAGGGCGAGGCGGGCCGACTGCTCGTCGAGACCTCCGACGGTACGTGGTCGGCGCGGGCGCTGATCAATGCGACGGGCACGTGGGACCGGCCGTTCTGGCCGCGCTATCCCGGTCAGGAGACTTTCCGGGGGCGGCAGTTGCACACTGCCCAGTACCCCGGTCCGGAGGAGTTCGCCGGGCAGCGGGTCGTCGTGGTGGGCGGCGGCGCGTCCGGTACCCAGCATCTGCTGGAGATCGCTCCGTACGCCGCCGCGACCACCTGGGTGACGCGGCGGGCCCCGGTCTTCCGGGAAGGGCCGTTCACCGAGGACGTGGGCCGGGAGGCGGTGGCGCTCGTGGAGGAGCGGGTCCGTCAGGGGCTGCCGCCGAAGAGTGTCGTGTCGGTGACCGGGCTGCCGCTCAACGACGCGACCCGGCAGGGCATCGAGGACGGTGTTCTGGACCGGCTGCCGATGTTCGACCGGATCACCCCGGACGGCGTGGAGTGGGACGACGGGCGCCGCGTGGACGCCGACGTCATCCTGTGGGCGACCGGTTTCCGCGCGGCGATCGACCATCTGGCACCGCTGCGGCTGCGTGAGCCCGGCGGCGGTATCCGTGTCGAGGGGACCCGTGCGGTCGCCGACCCGCGGATCCATCTGGTCGGGTACGGACCGTCTGCCAGCACGATCGGTGCGAACCGGGCCGGGCGCTCCGCGGTACGCGACATCAGGCGGCTCCTGGCTGCGCGGGTCGCTCCGCGGGGCGCGGCTGTCGGTAACGGTCGGTGAGGTAGTGCGGGTCCTGGTGGGCTGGTCGCGCAGTTCCTCGCGCCCCTGACGGGGCGGGGTCGGTGACCATGTGCGGGTTTGTGGGGGCTGGGCGCGCAGTTCCCCGCGCCCCTGACGGGACGGGGTCGGTGAGAATGTGCGGGTTTGTGGGGGCTGAGCGTGCAGTTCCCCGCGCCCCTGGCGGGGCGCGGTTCGTGGGCCTGTGCCGGAGGGCTCTGTGAGTAGGTGCTGTGCGGTGACCGGCGCTCGGCTCAGCCGGACGACGCCGACGCGCTCCGGCTGTTTCGGTTGAACTCCGCGACGTTTCTCTGGTGCTCCTCGTAGTTGGCGGTGAAGCGCGTGTCGCCCTGCTTGACCGTGACGAAGTACAGCCAGTCGCCCTGCGTCGGAGCGACCGCGGCGCGCATCGCCTCCTCGCCGGGGTTGGCGATCGGCGTGGGCGGCAGCCCCATCCGCGTGTACGTGTTGTACGGGCTGTTGAGCCTCGTGTCGTTCTGGCTGGTGCGGAGCGTGCTGCGGTTCAGCGCGTAGTTGATCGTGGAGTCCATCTGCAACGGCATGCCCCGGTCGAGCCGGTTGTAGATCACGCGGGCCACCTTGCCCATGTCCTCTTTGGTGGCTGCCTCGGCCTGGACCATGCTCGCGACCGTGACGGTCTGATAGACGTTCATCGCGTTCCGCTCGGCCCCCGCCGTGACCGTGCCGCCGCTGAACTTCTTGTTCGCCGTGTTGACCATGTACGACAGCAGGGTCTCCGGGGTCGACTGCTTGCCGATGGGATAGGTGGCCGGGAACAGGTACCCCTCGGGGTTGCCGCTCGCGTCGTTCGGCAGCTTGAGCTGGGCCTTGCCCAGAGACTTCTTGGCAGTGCCCACGGGCAGGGCGAGAACCTTGTCGACGGCCTCGTACACCTGGCCCGAGCGCCAGCCCTCCGGGATCACCAGGGAGACGGGGCCCGTCTTCTCGTCCGTGTTCAGCAGCGGCACCGCCACGGCGGTGGCCGCCACGACGGCTCCGGACGCGATGAGGGCGGTCCGGCCCCGGCGCGTCAGTCGAATCGTTCTCCGTGGCGGAGTGGGCGGAGTGTAGGTCTGCATGCGGGCACGATAACCCGCATATCGTCACAAACCAGACATATCTTCATTTTGTTGGCTCCAGTTGGGCGTCCCTGCGGACCAGGGCGGCATAGCGGCCCTCTCGCTCCAACAGCTCCTCGTGCGTGCCGCGTTCGGCCGTGCGACCCGAGTCCAGGACCACGATCTGGTCGGCACCCCTAATGGTGGACAGGCGGTGCGCGATGGTGAGCGTGGTCCGGTTGGCCGACACGGCGTCGATGGCCTCCTGCACGGCGCGCTCGGTGTGGGTGTCCAGGGCGCTGGTCGCCTCGTCGAGGATCAGGACCGGCGGGTCCCGCAGGATGGTGCGGGCGATGGCCAGACGCTGCTTCTCCCCGCCGGAGAACCGGTGTCCGCGCTCGCCCACCATCGTGTCGTACCCGTCGGGCAGCGAGGCGATGTGATCGTGGATCTGCGCGGCCCGCGCGGCTGCGCGCAGTTCCTCGTCGATGGCGTCCGGCTTGGCGAACCGCAGGTTGTCGGCCACGGTGGCATGGAAGAGGTACGTCTCCTGGGAGACGACGCCGATCCCGCGCGCGAGGGTGTCGAAGTCCAGGTCGCGCACGTCAACCCCGTCGAGCGTGACGCGGCCGCCCGTGACGTCGTACAGGCGCGGCACCAGGTAGCTGAGTGTGGACTTGCCGGCACCGGTCGGGCCTACGACGGCGAGGCTGCCGCCGGCGGGGACGGTGATGTCGATGCCGGCGAGTATCGGGCCGCTCTTGTCGTCGTAGCGGAACTCCACGTCCTCGAAGCGGACTTCGCCCTTGACCCGGTCGAGGTGGACCGGGTGCTCGGGCTCGGTGATGTCGATGGGCAGGTCGAGGTACTCGAAGATGCGCTGGAACAGAGCGAGCGAGGCCTGTATCTGGACGCCGGTGGACAGCAGGCTGACGGCCGGCCGGAACAGGCCCTGCTGGAGCGAGACGAAGGCGACGAGCGTGCCGATGGAGATGGCGGGCCCGCCGAACTGGAGGGCCATGCCCGCGGCCCAGTAGATGACGGCCGGCATGGCGCCCATGACGATCCCGATGACGGCCATCCGCCAACGGCCCGCCATGTTCGACCGCACCTCCAGGTCGACCAGGCCCTCGGACTCGTCGGCGAAGGAGCGGGTCAGCGAGTCGGAGCGGCCCATGGTGCGGCCGAGCAGGATGCCACTGACGGAGAGGGACTCGGTGACCGTGGCGGCCATGGCCGCCATCTGCTTCTGGCGCTGGGTGGTGATTCTCTTGCGTTCGTTGCCGACGCGGCGGCTGATCCACACGAACACCGGCAGCAGAAGCAGCGAGACGACGGTCAGCCGCCAGTCCAGGGCGACCATCGCGACGACCGTGGCGACGACGCTGGTGAGGTTGGAGACCAGTGAGGTGGCGGTCGAGGTGACTGTCGCCTGCATGCCGCCGATGTCGTTCGCGATGCGCGACTGGACCTCGCCCGTGCGCGTTCTGGTGAAGAAGGCGAGCGACATGCGCTGCAGTCGGTCGTAGACGGCGGTGCGCAGGTCGTGCATGACGCGCTGACCGACCGTGGTGGAGATGAGGGTCTGCAGGACACCGAAGACGCCGGTGAGGACGGCGCTGAGGATCATCCCGAGCGCGAGCAGGCCCAGCAGGCCGGTGCGGCCCTGCGGGATCGCCGTGTCGAGGATCTCCTTCAGCAGGAAGGGCGTGGCGACCGAGACCAGGGACGCGGCGCCGACGAGCAGGCCGACGACAGCGAGCCGGCCACGGTACGGACGGAAGAGCTTGAGGATGCGGCGCACCTGCCGCGGCTGTTCGGCCTCGGCCGGTGGCGGTTTCCGGGTGAATTCTTCGCGGGGCATGGGCTCCTACGGGAGGTGAGATGACGATGACTGACGGAGCATAGCTCATTGTTACCTATACTCACAATGCACAAGGTCCTGATATTGTTCCCGCTATGGACACCCCCGACGCCGACGGCCTGCTCGCCGAGCAGCTGCTCCGGTTGACCCGCCGTGTGCACCGCATCCAGAAGCGTCACCTGGAGCAGCGCGGGCTCGGTATCACTCCCGCCCAGTCACGGTTGCTCCGCACCCTCGCGCACTATGCCTCGCCACCGCGCATGGCTGATCTGGCCGCGCGTCTGGAAGTAGTACCCCGAGCCGTGACGACACTCGTCGACGGTCTGGAGGCGAGCGGCAAGGTGCGCCGCGTGCCCGACCCCACCAACCGCCGGGTGATCCGCATAGAGCTGACGGACGACGGGCGGCTGGCCCTGCGGGAGCTGCGCGGCGCGCGCCGGACCGCGGCGGAGGACATCCTCGCTCCCCTCACGGACGAGCAGCGCAAGGTGCTCGGCGGCCTGCTGGACACGCTGGTCGACGGGATGGGCCCGGTCGAGGAGCCGAAGCGCGACTGCTGACGCGGCGGCAGGGAGTCTCCGCTCCACCTGCTCACACGCGTGCACGAAAGCCCGAAGGCCGGGCACGGGAAGTCCAACTCCCCGGCCACTTCTGCCCCTCGCCCTCCCGACCCGCCCCGCGGGCAAGGCGGGACGGCGGGACGGACTACATCAGGGGACTACACCGCCACCTGGACCTCGCCGGGGACAGGAGTGACGAGGCGGAGGCGAGGGAGGGTGCGGGCCCGGCGCCGAGCGGCGCGCCGGGCCCTCTTGCTCAACTCGATTCGCCCGCGGGTTCCTTGGTGAGCGCGGGCTTGCTCTCGGAGTCGGCCGGCTCGGCAGCGGAATCCTCAGCGGCCGGAGCCCCGGACTCGGAAGCGGGCGCGGGAGCGGGCTCCTCGGCCTTGCCCCCGCCACCGGCCTGCGCGGGCACCTTCACGAGCGCCTCCGCCTTCGGCGCGCTCTCGCTGTCCTCTTCCACGAAGGCGATCTCGCCGTCGAGCATCTTCCTAGCCCGCTCCAGGTCCAGCGCGCCCTCCCAGCGGGACACCGCGAAGACGGCGACGCAATTGCCGAGCAGGTTGGTGACGACGCGCATCGAGTCCATGATCCGGTCCACACCGAGCAGCAGGGCGACGGCACCGGCCGGGATGACACCGAGCGCGGAGGCGGTCGCCGACAGCGCGAGGAACGCCGAACCCGGCACGCCCGCCATGCCCTTGCTGGTCAGCATGAGCACCAGGATCACGGTGATCTGCTGCCCCAGGCTGAGGTCCACGCCCACGGCCTGGGCGATGAACAGCGTGCCGATGGAGAGGTAGATGGAGGCGCCGTCGAGGTTGAAGGAGTATCCGGTCGGCAGCACGAGGCCCACGGCGTCGTCGCGGGCGCCCGCCTGGCGCAGCTTCTGCATCATGCGGGGCATGACCGACTCGCTGGACGCCGTACCGAGCGCGAGCAGCAGCTCCTCGCGCGTATAGCGCACGAACTTCCACAGGCTCAGCCCGGTGACCATCTTCAGGGCGACGGCGAGCAGCGCCAGGAAGAGTGCCGCGACCGCGTAGCACAGGATGATGAGCTTGCCGTAGGTCTTGATCACACCGAGGCCGTACTCCCCCACCAGGTGGACCATCGCGCCGAACACGGCGAGCGGCGCGAGCTTCATCACGAAGCCGACGATCGCGAAGATGATCTCCTGCGCCTGCTCGATGGCCGGCAGGATCGCGGGCACCTTGGTCTGGCCGAGGTGCAGCAGTGCGGCACCGACGAGGCAGGCCAGCACCAGCACCTGGAGCAGCGAGTTCTCGGCGAACGCGCCGACCGCGCTCTGCGGGAGGGCCTCCAGGATGAAGTCGCTGGTCGACGGCAGCGAGCCGCCGCCGGTCTTGCCGTCGACAGCCGAGGCGTCCAGCTTCGACGGGTCGACGTTCATGCCGCTGCCGGGGCTGAAGACGTTGGCGGCGACCAGGCCGATGAGCAGCGCGGCCGTGGTGGCGACCTCGAACCAGATCAGGGACTTGAGCCCGATCCGCCCGAAGGCCTTCAGGTTGCCGGCCTTGGCGATGCCGACGACGACCACGCAGAACACGAGCGGCGAGATCACCGTCTTGATGAGGCGGATGAAACCGTCGCCGAGCGGTTGGAAGGTTGTGGCCGTGTCCGGCCACAACTTCCCGACGAGGATTCCGAGCACAAGCGCGCAGGCGACCTGTGCGAACAGTGAGGTACGCAATATGCGTGCGACGCGTCGCGGGGACGGTACAGACGGCGGCACGGGCACTCCTCCGAGGGGACTTCTGTGATGCGGAAAGTGGATTCCGCGGTGATCACTATCGGGGGAGTTTGCTACCGCCGACAACCTCTATGTCACATGCATGTAAATCATCGGGTGATGTGTCACGTCCCACACGCGACGGATCAGCACCTGTCGCGGTCCTCGGTGAGCGTCCCCTGCACGGTCACCAGGCTCCGGTCGTAGCACCCGCCCGACCCGTACAGCCGGTAGCGCTCGCTCGTCGTGCCGACCGCGTGCCGCTGGTCGCGCGGCACGTTCGCCGTATACGTCGCGTCGCCGGCGTAGGTGTCGTCGAGCCGGGACCACGCGGTACGCCGCCCGCCCCGCGTCTCCACGACGGCGGCCCGGTCACCCAGCGACAGGAGGGTCCGCAGCCGGTCGCCCGCACCGAGTGTCGTGGTGCCGTCCATCGAGTACGTGCGGTCCGTACGGGTCGCCTTGGCCGGTCCACGCCCGTCCACGGTGATCGTCTCGTCGTCGGTCCAGGTCGCTTTCAGCGCGTCCGTGTTCTCGCCGTCGGTCCAACGGTGCACGGAGGTGTTGGCCAGCGCGCGGCTCACCGTGGTCGTCACGCGGCCGTGCGAGGTGTCGACGTACCCGGACACGGTCAGCCGGTGTCCGGCCTCGGTGTCCAGCCGGTGCTCCGAACCGGGGGTGTACGTCGAGGAGTTGGCGAGGTCGCCCGCCTTGTGACCGGTGAGCTTTCCGGTGACGTGCCTGCTCTTCGCGTCCTGCCAGACGAGAACGTTCACCGGGGCGCTCCAGCCGCTCTGCCCCTCGGGAACGCCCACTACGGAGACGTCGATCCGGTGCGGACGGCCGTCGTTGAGCAGCCCCGCGAACGGCGTCAGGTCGTACTGGACGGGCTTGATGTCGAAGGCGCGCGGGCCCGGAACCACGTACCAGAGGAAGGGATTGGACCAGCCTCCGGTCCAGACGGTCGGGAACGGCGCGGCGATTCCGGCGAGTTGGCCGTCGACCTTGATCTGCACTTCCCGGTAGGGCCCGTTGTCCGCCTTGCAGGAGTACGGGGCGGCGTCGGGCACCGTCATATACCAGTACTCCTCGCAGCCGCCGCCGGACCCTGTCGCGTACACCTCGGCGACGATGCGTTCACTGTTGCGGGGCGTGGAGAGGGTGCCGTCCTGGAGGGTGAGAACGCGGTCGGGGGTCGCGGTCGGCTTGTCGGTCCCGTGCTTGTCGGTCACGTGCTTGTCGGCGGCGTAGAACGTCAGCGTCACCTTGACGTCGATGATCCCTGTGTACGTGTCGTCGACGACGTTGCCGATGAGCATCTCGACGTCGTGGCCGCCCTTGAACGTGTCGCTGTAGCGCGTGACGTCCTTCTCCACCGACCACTCGATGCCGTCGGGCGAGGGCTGCGGAGTGGACGTACGGAAGACCTCGACGCCGCCGATGTGCAGATAGCCGAGCCGGTCGTACTGCCGTCCCTTGACCTCGCCGTCGAGTCGCAGCACGACCTTGCTCCAGCGGTCACCGCAACCGCGCGGAGGGGCGTACGTCCCCGTGTAGGGCGTGAAGTCGCGGAACCGCGCCTCGGCGACGGTCACTTCGCAGGCCTTGCCGGCGGGCTTGGTGACCGGCGGGGCGGCGGTCAGGGGGTCGTGCCAGTCGGTGCCGAACTCGGCGGGCGGGGCAGCCGTGGCCGGGCTCGCGCCGAGGAGGGTGCTCGCCACGAGGGTCACTCCGGCAAGCATGGACATGATGATCCGTCTTCTCATGGCGGTGTTCTACGGGGAGTTGGCGCCGACCGCAATGCGCCCTCGGGCCATGACGGGCCCCGGGCACCGTCAGTACGGTGGTGGGACCGGTTGGCGATGGGGGCACGATGGATCGGGAACGGGGCGACGCACCACGCGAGTCACCTGGCGACGTACCGCGCGGATTACCTCCTTTCGCCCTCGCTCCTGTGGCGTGCTCGGCGGCCGCCTTCGCCGTCGTACTGACCGCTCTCTCCGGCCGATACGGGTACCACCGCGACGAGTTGTACTTCCTCGCCGCGGGCGATCACCTGGCATGGGGATATGTCGACCAGCCGCCGCTCACGCCGCTCCTGGCGCGGGCGGCCACCGCGCTGTTCGGGGACTCGACCGTCGCGCTGCGCGTCCCGGCAACGCTCGCCTTCGTGGCCGCCGTCTTCGTGGTCGCCCTCATCGCACGGGAGTTGGGCGGCGACCGGAGGACCCAGGTGCTCGCCGCGGGGCTCGCGGGCGTCGGCGGGCAGCCGTTGGCGGTCGGGCACATGGTGTCGACCGCCACCTTCGACCTGCTCGCGTGGCTGGTGGTCTGCTGGCTGGTGCTGCGGCTGCTGCGCACCGGCGACGGACGGTGGTGGCTGCCGATCGGCCTGTGCGTCGGGGTCGGTCTGCTGAACAAGTACCTCGTGGCGCTGCTGATCGTCGTGCTGCTCGCGGCCGTGCTCGCCGTGGGGCCGCGGCGGGTGCTGCGCAGTCCATGGCTGCTCGCCGGTGCGGTCGCCGCCCTCGCGGTGGCGGCACCCAACCTGTGGTGGCAGGCCGACCACGACTGGCCGCAGCTCACCGTCGCGGACGGGATCAGCACGGACGACGGCACCGAGAACCGGATCCTGTTCGTGCCCGAGCAACTCATCTACCTCACCCCGTTGTTCGTGCCCGTGTGGATCGCGGGCTGGCTGCGGCTGTGGCGGGATCCGACGCTGCGGTGGGCCCGGGCGACGGCAGTGGCGTACCCCCTGCTGTGCGTGCTGGTCCTCGGGCTCGGCGGCAAGGGCTACTACGCGGTTCCGCTGCTGATCGTGCTGCTCGCGGCAGGCTGCGAGCCGGCTCTCGCCTGGACGCGGCGCCATGGCCGTACCTGGCCCGTGGCGGCCGTCGTGCTGACCGTCGCGATCAACACGATGGTGACCCTGCCGGTGCTGCCGCCGAGCGCGCTCGCCGTACCGATGGCCCTCAACAAGGAGCAAGGGGAGCAAGTGGGTTGGCCCGCGCTGGCCGACGCGGTGCGGGAGGGCTGGACCACGATTCCCGAGCGGGAGCGGGAGCGTGTGGTGGTCTTCACACAGAACTATGGCGAGGCGGGCGCCCTCGACCGCTACGGCCCCGCGCGCGGGCTGCCCCGGCCCTACTCCGGCCATATGAGCTACGCCGACTGGGGCCCGCCGCCGGACACGGCCGACGGACCCGTACTCCTTGTCCGGCAGGAGGACGCGGACGGCATCGAGCGGTACTTCACCGGCTGCCGTCGGATTGCCCGCGTCGACAACGGGCACGGTGTGGACAACGAGGAGCAGGGCGCGGCGGTCGTGCTGTGTTCGGGGACGACGGAGCGGTGGTCCCGTCTGTGGCCATCACTCCAGCACTACTACTGAGCACTGGCAGGACTGGCCGGTGCAGCACTGGCAGGACTTGCCGGAGAGCCGTTGGAGGGGCGTTTGGAGGGATGGCCGTCAGGCCTTGAGGTCCGCCTTGTCGCCCATCACCACGACCGGATGCCGGTCCGGGTCGAGGGTGCGCAGCAGGTACTCCATGCCCGACTTGGACAGGCTCACGCAGGCCGACGTACCGCTGCCGTGGTCCATGTGGAACCAGATGCTGCCGCCCTTGGACTGCCCCTGGGGGCGGGTCGGGTCGTTCGGCGAGGTGCCCTTGACGCGGTTGTAGTCGATGGCGATGACGTAGTCGAAGTCGTGCCAGTGCGACTTGGCCCAGTAGTGCGGGGCCTGGAAGCCCTCGGACTGCGTGTACGGGAGCTCGGCGCCGGGATCCGCGAGGACGCCGCCCGCGTCGCTGAGCGTGAACACGCCGACGGGGCTGCGCTTGTCGCCCTCCCGGTGGTTGGTGGTCCAGCCCTTCTTGCCGTTGTGGCCCTTCCAGCTGCGGGTCTTGTCCCAGGTGGAGCCGGACTTGGTGTAGAGGACGATCGTGGAGTCCGCCGAGTCCTTGCCCTCTCCGTAGACCGCCACGACCTGGCGGGATTCGGCGGGTATCTGCTTCCGCAGCTTGTCGCCGACATCGGGGATTCGCTTGAGGTCGACGGTGCGCGCCTGCGCCTGCCCGGCCCGGTCGCTCGATGGCGCGTCGCTCGCGCGACCACTGCCGCCGTCCGAACCGCCGCAGGCCGCCAGGGAGATCAGAAGGGCACCGCCGACCGCAGTCGCGGCCGTCGTACGCATCGCACCGCCTGTTCGCATGCGCTCCATGGTCGCACCACGATCCGGACGTTTGCGTCCGGCCCCACGGCTTCCAGGCCATATCCGGGCAGTCGGGGCCGAATCTTTACCCTGCGGCGAAAAATCGTTTGCCCTTGGACACGCTGTGACGCGAACCTTTCACGGTTTGTTGCCTCCCCCACTCCGTTCTACGAGCTCCCCTGGGACGTCATGCAGATTCAAGACCTTCCGTATCCCGACCCGGGTGTGCCGGACGCGCGCTCGGGTCCCCGGTTCCTGGTGTGGCTCGGCCGGAATCAACTCCGTGGACAGCTGAAGTCCCTGGCCTGGGGTCTGCTGCACTTCATGTCCGTGTCCGGACTGCCCTTCTGCGTCGGCTTCGCCGTCCAGGCCGTCGTGGACCGCTCCGGCGCGCGGCTCGGCCTGGCGGGCGGGCTGCTCGCGCTGTGCGGGTTCGGCATCGCGCTGGGCGACACCATGCTGCACCGCACCGCGATCACCAACTGGATCACCGCGGCCGCGCGCGTCCAGCAGTTGCTGGCGCGCAGGACCGCTCTGCTCGGCTCCGCGCTGACGCGGCGCGTGGCGGCCGGTGAGGTCGTCGCCGTCTCTACGGGTGACGTGGAGAAGATCGGCTGGTTCGTGGAGGCCGTGTCGCGGTTCACCGCCGCCGCGGTGACGATCGTGCTCGTCTGCGTCGCCCTGGTCGTGTACGAGCCGGCGCTCGGGACGATCGTCGCCGTGGGCGTGCCCATCCTGGCCCTGACGGTGCTGCCGCTGCTGCCCCGCGCGACCCGGCGCGCCGACGTCCAGCGCGAGAAGGCGGGACGCGCCACCGAGCTCGCCTCGGACACCGTCGCGGGCCTGCGCGTGCTGCGCGGCATCGGCGGCGAGGAGCTGTTCCTGGACCGCTACCGCCGCGCCTCGCAGGAGGTCAGGCAGGCAGCCGTGCGCAGCGCCCGTATGTGGTCGCTGATCTCCGCGATCCAGGTGCTGCTGCCCGGACTGCTGCTGATCGTGGTCGTCTGGCACGGCGTGAACCTGGCCCGGGAGGGCCGGATCACCGTCGGCGAACTGGTCACCGTGTACAGCGCCGTCATGCTCCTCACCTATCCGCTCCGTCACTTCGAGGAGATCGCGATGGCCTACTCCTTCTCCCGGCCGTCCGCGAAACGCGCGGCCCGGGTGCTGTCCCTGGAGCGGGCGATGGACGGCGAGGGAACGCGCGAGGCCGTCGTGCCGGACGGGGATCTGTACGACCCCGCGACCGGTCTGCTCGCGCCCGCCGGACGGCTCACCGCCGTGGTGTGCGGCGACCCGGACGCCGCGGGCCTGCTGGCGGAGCGACTCGGAGGTCATGCGGCGGACTCCTCGGAGCTGCCGTCGGCACTGGTCGGCGGCGTGCCGTTGGACGAACTGCCGCTCGACTCCGCCCGCACCGCCGTCCTGGTCCAGGACAAGGACCCTGTCCTGCTCTCCGGCAGCCTCCGCGAGTTGCTCGACGTGCCCGCGTCGGGCCACGTCAGCGCCGAGGAGGCACTGGCCGCCGCACAGTGCGGCGACGTCCTGGACGCGCTCGCCCAGGGGTCCCTGGACACCGAGGACCCGATGGACGCCCGGATCACCGAACGCGGCCGCTCGCTGTCGGGCGGCCAGCGCCAGCGTCTCGCGCTGGCCCGGTCCCTGATCACGGACCCGGAGGTACTCGTCCTGGACGAGCCGACGTCCGCCGTCGACTCGCACACCGAGGCACGGATCGCCGACGGTGTCCGGTCCCTCCGGCAGGGCCGTACGACGGTGCTCTTCACCTCGTCGCCGCTGCTCCTGGACCACGCGGACCGGGTCGTACTCGTCCACGAGGGCGAGGTCACGGCCGTCGGCGTGCACCGCGAACTGCTGCACAGCGAGCCCCGGTACCGGGCCGTGGTGACCCGGGAGACCGACGCCGAGGCCGCCACGCACGAGCTGGACCACCTGCAGGACCTGGAAGAAATCGAGGAGACCGCATGATCGGCGTGGCGCCACCGGCCTACGACCCGGCGGCCCCGACGACCGCAGAGACCCTGCCCGTCGGCGCTCCGGAGACCGTACGCGCCTACGTGGCCGAACTGTTCCAACGGCACCGGCGGGCCTTCCTGCTGCTCATCACCGTCAACACGGTCGCGGTCGTCGCCTCGATGGTGGGCCCGTATCTGCTGGGCTCCCTCGTCGAGCGCGTCTCCGACGGCACGGCGGCGGCCCGGGAACTGCATCTGGAACGCACCGCCGCGCTCTTCGTCCTCGCCCTGGTCCTCCAGGCCGTGTTCGTACACCAGGTACGGCTGCGGGGCGCCATGCTCGGCGAGCGGATGCTGGCCGACCTGCGCGAGGACTTCCTGGTGCGGTCGGTGGGGCTGCCGCCGGGCGTCCTGGAGCGGGCCGGGACGGGCGATCTGCTGTCCCGGATCACCACCGACATCGACCGGCTGGCCAACGCCATGCGCGAGGCCGTGCCGCAGCTGGCCATCGGTGTGGTGTGGGTGCTGCTGCTGCTCGGCGGGCTCGCCGTGACCGCGCCGCCACTCGCGCCCGTCGTACTGATCGCCGTCCCGCTCCTGGTGGCCGGCTGCCGCTGGTACTTCAAGCGCGCACCCTCCGCCTACCGCTCGGAGGCCGCCGGTTACGCCGCCGTGGCCGCCGTGCTCGCCGAGACCGTGGACGCCGGGCGCACCGTCGAGGCCCACCGGCTGAGCAGGCGGCGCATCGATCTGTCGGACCAGCGCGTCAAGGAGTGGACCGCCTGGGAGCGGTACACCCTCTGGCTGCGCTCGGTGCTCTTCCCGGTCATCAACCTCACGCACGTCACAGTCCTCGGCTCGGTCCTGATGATCGGCGGGTTCTTCGTGCTGCAGGGCTGGATCGGGGTGGGCCAGCTGACGACCGGCGCCCTGATCGCGCAGATGCTGGTCGACCCGATCGGCCTGATCCTGCGCTGGTACGACGAGCTTCAGGTGGCGCAAGTCTCGCTGGCCCGGCTGGTCGGCGTCCGGGACATCGAGCCGGACGCCGGTGACGGGTCGCTGGCCCCTGACGGGCGTGACGTGCATGCCGACCGGGTGCACTTCGGCTACCGGGAGGGCGTCGACGTCCTGCGCAAGGTCTCCCTGGAGGTCGCGCCGGGCACCCGGCTGGCCCTGGTCGGCCCGTCCGGCGCGGGCAAGTCCACGCTGGGCCGGCTGCTCGCCGGGATCTACGCTCCCCGCACCGGCCGGATCACCCTGGGCGGCGCCGAACTGTCGCAGATGTCCGCCGAACGAGTCCGCACCCATGTGGCGCTGGTCAACCAGGAGCACCACGTGTTCGTGGGCGCCCTGCGCGACAACCTGCTCCTCGCCCGCACGGGAGCCGACGACGCCGAGCTGTGGGCCGCCCTCGGCGCGGTCGACGCCGACGGCTGGGCACGGGCGCTGGACGACGGCCTGGACACCGAGGTCGGCTCGGGCGGGCTCGCCCTCACTCCGGCCCAGGCCCAGCAGATCGCCCTCGCCCGGCTGGTGCTCGCCGATCCGCACACGCTGGTCCTGGACGAGGCCACCTCGCTCCTCGACCCGCGCGCGGCCCGGCATCTGGAGCGCTCGCTGGCCCGCGTCCTCGACGGCCGCACCGTGGTCGCCATCGCCCACCGGCTGCACACCGCCCACGACGCGGACGTCATCGCCGTCGTCGAGAACGGCCGCATCAGCGAACTCGGCAGCCACGACCAGCTGGTCGCCGCGGACGGCGCGTACGCGGCACTGTGGAGGTCGTGGCACGGGTGAGCGGGTACCGCCGCGCGACCCCGTCCGCCCTGGATTCGGACGGACGGGGTCGCGCGGCGGTCCGCCCGTGCGCGGGTGGGGGCGAGCCGCGGATGCGGGCGGGAAGGCGAGGGCCGGGGGCTTCGACGGTCCGCCTGTGCTCGCGGCACGGGAGCCTCGCGGCAGCCCGTCTCTGCTGCGGCAGACGAGTTTCGAGCACCCGGGTCCAGGCGGCGGGAGGCAGCGCGACGATTGGCCCGTGCTCCGGCCGGAGCCGCGTCCCCGTCCGCCAGTTTTCAGGCGGGTCGAAGCCCCGCCGTGCCGGGGTCGCGGCCATGGCCTGCGCCCGCTGCTGACGAGCGGGCCGGGCCGACGGCCGGGCTCCGTGGCGTTGCGAGGTGCCGAAGAGGGATGGAAGGCTGGGTGTCGGCACCCGCGCGGACAATGCCCGGGACCCGGGTCCCGCACGTTCCATACGGGCGAGGCCAGGGCCCACTGGCCCGCGCACCCGCCGCCGAACGTGGTGGCAGGAGGCCGGCCCGGACCACCTGGAGGTAGTCGTGGACAGCGCCGAAGGATGGGGAGACGACGTCTACCAGCCCGACGGATCCGAGGTGCAGGACGACGCGGGCCTGCTCGACGCCGAGGACACTCTGGAATCCGACGGTGTGAACGACCCTCTGGACCGGGGCTGGTCACCTCCGGAGCGCCCGTGGGCGGTGGAGCGCCGGGATGTGACCGCGGCCGAACGGCATCGCGGCGAAACACTGGACGAACGCCTCGCGGAAGAACTGCCCGACATCGCGGCCCCCGACGGAGACGGCATCGGCGACTCCCCGGACTCGGACGGCGAACCCCTGGACAACGAAGTCGGCACCCTCCGTTCCGGACGTCTCGTGGCCCCCGACGAAGGCGCGCACGAGGACGAGGAGAGCGGCCTGATCGCCACGGACGTGGGCATCGACGGCGCCGCGGCGTCGGCGGAGGAAGCCGCCATGCACATCGTCGACGAGGACTCCCTGTCCGGCTGACGCGACCGGTACCCCCGCCTCCCTGTCCGAGCACCCACTCCCCACGCAAGGAGCACTCATGCAGCAGGACAAGCAGCCCGACTACCACTCCGTCGTCTTCCGCGACCGCGCCGCCGGGTACGCCTTCCTGACCCGGTCCACCGCGACGAGTGACCGCACGATCGAGTGGGACGACGGCCAGACGTACCCCGTCGTGGACGTGGAGATCTCCTCGGAGAGCCACCCCTTCTACACCGGTAAGGCACGAACCGTGGACACGGAGGGACGGATCGCCCAGTTCGAGAAGCGCTACGGCGGTGGGGGCCAGGCATCCGGCGGGGGCGACGCGGCGTGATCCGGCCCGCCCGGGCACGTCCTGCCGGGCGGAACCAGGGAGCTGTCGGCCGGAGACCGGCGCGTTCGCACTCCTCCGGCCGGCGTTCGCACCTCTCCGGGTGACGGCCGCGTGGCCTGTCCGACGTGCGCGGTCGCTCAGATGAAGTTGAGCGCGGCCGCGCACCCCACTCCGCCGAGCACCATGAACGCCGGCATCAGTACCTTCAGCTCGACCCAGCTGCCGGCCCTGAACCGCATCACCTTGGGCGGCCCGATCGGGTACCAGCGCTTGCGGCCGACCGGGATCGGCCACAGGATCGGGCAGCCCGACACCGTCAGCGCGTCCCCGATGTCGTGCACCAGCGCGCCGAGGACAACCGCCAGCCCGAGCCAGAGGTACTCCTGCCCCGGCTCCGTGAACAGCCAGTCGGAACCGTTGCCCGGCTTGTCCAGTACTCCCGCCAGGATCCAGGCACTCGTCGCGGCGAGCAGCCACACCAGCACGTCGGCGCTGGAGCCACGCGTCGCCCGCCACAGCAGCCCCTCGATGGCGAGCACTATGTGCACGAAGAGGATGGCCAGGACTCCCCAGCGGTCTCCCGTGACCGCGATGGCCGACGTCCCCGCACCGATCAGCACCGCCCACAGCCAGGTGTGCGTCAGGGTGCGGTGACCGCCGGAGCGGCGCGGGTCGCCGGCCTTCCTGGTGCCCTTGTAGACGGCGTACGAGAGCTTGTCGACGATCTCGCACAGGCCCCGTGAGAGAGGTCCGAAGGCCCGCGAGATCGTGGCCGCCTTGTGGTCCAGGTCCGGGGCCAGCGCGGCGCCCGCGCAGATCAGCGCGCCGACCAGCAGGACCGGCCAGGGCATCGTGTGCCCGGCGGCGGCCGCCGCGGCTCCTACGCCCAGCCAGGCCGCCGCCCCCGACAGTGAGTGTGCTGGTCCCATCATCGCCGTACCCCGCCCCATTCCTCTTGTCCTGAAAGCCAGTTGCCCGTGTGCGCTGACGCTCCGTAGGCGCCACAGCGTAGCGTTCGTGATCTTCGGTCCCGCAGCCGATTCCCTCATCGAGTGGGATCACAGGCAAGATGGGAGCGTGACCCTTATCGATCAGCTGCCGCAGACCGCAGATCCCGACGCCCTCTACGAAGCCTTCGAGTCGTGGGCCGTGGAACGCGGTCTCACGCTCTATCCCCACCAGGAGGAGTCGCTGATCGAGGTGGTCTCGGGTGCGAACGTGATCGTGTCGACCCCCACCGGCTCGGGCAAGAGCATGATCGCCGCCGGTGCGCACTTCGCGGCGCTCGCCCGTGACGAGGTCACCTTCTACACGGCGCCGATCAAGGCCCTCGTCTCGGAGAAGTTCTTCGAGCTGTGCAAGATCTTCGGCACCGAGAACGTCGGCATGCTGACCGGCGACGCGTCCGTGAACGCCGACGCCCCCGTCATCTGCTGCACCGCCGAGGTCCTCGCGTCCATCGCGCTGCGCGACGGCAAGCGGGCCGACGTCGGCCAGGTCGTGATGGACGAGTTCCACTTCTACGCCGAGGCCGACCGCGGCTGGGCCTGGCAGATCCCGATCCTGGAGCTTCCGCAGGCCCAGTTCATCCTGATGTCGGCGACGCTGGGCGACGTCTCGATGTTCGAGGAGGACCTGACCCGGCGGACCGGCCGTCCCACCTCGGTGGTCCGCTCGGTGACCCGGCCCGTGCCCCTCTCCTACGAGTACCGGCTGAGCCCTCTCACGGAGACGCTCACCGAACTGCTCGAGACCAGGCAGGCGCCCGTCTACATCGTGCACTTCACCCAGGCCCAGGCCGTGGAGCGGGCCCAGGCGCTGATGAGCATCAACATGTGCACGCGCGAGGAGAAGGACCAGATCGCCGAGCTGATCGGCAATTTCCGCTTCACCACCAAGTTCGGCCGCAACCTCTCCCGTTACGTACGCCATGGCATCGGTGTGCACCATGCCGGAATGCTGCCCAAGTACCGGCGCCTGGTGGAGAAGCTGGCCCAGGCCGGTCTGCTGAAGGTCATCTGCGGCACGGACACCCTCGGTGTCGGCGTCAACGTCCCCATCCGCACGGTGCTGTTCACGGCCCTGGCGAAGTACGACGGCAACCGGGTGCGGACGCTGCGCGCGCGGGAGTTCCACCAGATCGCGGGCCGTGCCGGGCGGGCCGGCTTCGACACGGCGGGCTTCGTCGTGGCGCAGGCCCCCGAGCATGTCGTCGAGAACGAGAAGGCCCTCGCCAAGGCGGGCGACGATCCGAAGAAGCGTCGCAAGGTGGTCCGCAAGAAGGCTCCTGAAGGCTTCGTCGGCTGGACGGAGGGCACGTTCGAGAAGCTCATCTCCTCCGATCCGGAGCCGTTGACCTCGCGCTTCCGGGTCACGCACACGATGCTGCTGTCGGTGATCGCCCGCCCCGGCAACGCCTTCGACGCCATGCGGCATCTGCTGGAGGACAACCACGAGCCGCGCAAGCAGCAGCTGCGGCACATCCGCCGGGCGATCGCCATCTACCGCTCGCTCCTCGACGGCGGCGTCGTGGAGAAGCTCGACAAGCCGGACGCCGATGGCCGCATCGTGCGCCTCACCGTCGATCTGCAGCAGGACTTCGCCCTCAACCAGCCGCTGTCGACCTTCGCGCTCGCTTCGTTCGAGCTTCTCGACCCCGAATCCCCTTCGTACGCCCTGGACATGGTGTCCGTCGTCGAGTCCACGCTGGACGACCCCCGGCAGATCCTCGCCGCCCAGCAGAACAAGGCCCGCGGTGAGGCCGTCGCGGCGATGAAGGCGGACGGCGTCGAGTACGAGGACCGGATGGAGCGGCTCCAGGACGTGTCGTACCCCAAACCGCTGGAGGAACTGCTCTTCCACGCGTACGACACTTACCGCAAGAGCCATCCGTGGGTCGGCGACCATCCGCTGTCCCCGAAGTCCGTCATCCGCGACATGTACGAACGCGCCATGTCGTTCACGGAGTTCGTCTCCCACTACGAGCTCGCCCGCACCGAGGGAATCGTGCTGCGCTACCTGGCGAGTGCGTTCAAGGCCCTCGACCACACCGTCCCGGACGACCTCAAGTCCGAGGACCTGGAGGACCTGATCGCCTGGCTCGGCGAGATGGTGCGCCAGGTCGACTCCAGTCTCCTCGACGAGTGGGAACAGCTCGCCAACCCGGAGGTGATGACGGCCGAGGAGGCCCAGGAGAGGGCCGACCAGGTCAAGCCGGTCACCGCCAACGCGCGCGCCTTCCGCGTCCTCGTCCGCAACGCCATGTTCCGGCGCGTCGAGCTCGCCGCCTTGGACCACGTCAACGAACTGGGCGAGATGGACGCCGAGTCCGGCTGGGACGCCGATGCCTGGGGCGAGGCGATGGACAAGTACTGGGACGAGTACGACGACCTCGGAACCGGCCCCGACGCGCGCGGCCCCAAGCTCCTCCAGATCGAGGAGCAGCCGCAGAACGGCCTGTGGCGCGTCCGTCAGACCTTCGCGGACCCGAACGGCGATCACGACTGGGGCATCAGCGCGGAGATCGACCTCACGGCCTCCGACGCCGAGGGACGTGCCATCGTCAAGGTCACCGACGTCGGCCAGCTGTGAGCACAGGAGAACGCGACAGATGACGAACCCAGCGGAACGACTCGTCGACCTGCTCGATCTGGAGCAGATCGAGGTCAACATCTTCCGTGGCCGCAGCCCGCAGGAGTCCCTGCAGCGGGTCTTCGGCGGGCAGGTGGCGGGCCAGGCCCTGGTGGCCGCGGGCCGCACCACGGACGGGGAACGGCCCGTGCACTCGCTGCACGCGTACTTCCTGCGCCCGGGTCGGCCGGGCGTGCCGATCGTGTACCAGGTCGAACGGGTCCGCGACGGGCGGTCGTTCACCACGCGCCGCGTCACCGCCGTGCAGCAGGGCCGCACGATCTTCAATCTGACCGCCTCCTTCCACAAGCCTGAGGTAGGGAGCTTCGAGCACCAGCTGCCTCCGGCCCGTGAGGTGCCGGATCCTGAGTCGCTCCCGACCGTCACTCAGGAGATCAAGGAGCATCTGGGCGCGCTCCCCGAGACGCTGGAGCGTATGGCCCGGCGCCAGCCCTTCGACATCCGCTACGCGGACCGGCTGCGCTGGACCCCCGAGGAGATCGAGCACGCCGAGCCGCGCAGCGCCGTGTGGATGCGCGCGGTCGGGCCCCTGGGCGACGACCCCCTCGTCCACACGTGCGCGCTCACGTACGCGAGCGACATGACCCTCCTGGATGCCGTCCGCATCCCGGTGGAACCCCTCTGGGGACCCCGCGGTTACGACATGGCTTCCCTGGACCACGCCATGTGGTTCCACCGGCCGTTCCGCGCCGACGAGTGGTTCCTCTACGACCAGGAGTCGCCGATCGCGACGGGGGGCCGAGGGCTCGCCCGGGGCCGGATCTACGACCTGGAGGGACGCCTGCTCGTTTCGGTCGTCCAGGAGGGGTTGTTCCGCAAGCTCGAGGCCTGACGGCTCAGGGGTTTCTGCGGCGCAGCCAGCTGAGGAGACCCCGCGGTCGGTCTGGCTCCTCACCGGATCGCCGTTCCCCGCTCGTCGATCGCCGTTCCTCGACCGTCGATTGTCGTTCCTCGACGGTCTGCCGATTGTCGATGGAGGGCCACTCCTCGACGGGTCGTGGTCGCCGGCTCGTGGCCGGAGGCTCGGGCTTCGGTGTCGGTCGCGGCGCGGGCCGGTGCTCGCGTGCCTCCTCGACCAGGTTCGCCAGGTCGGACCGCAGCCAGCTGATCTCGTCCGGGTCCTGCGCCGACATGATGCGCGCGGCGACGTGGGCGGCGGGCGAGTCGGGCGCGCCATGGGTGGTCTGTTCGGGCCGGAAGCGGTTCATGTAGGCGCGTTCGTACGGATCCGCGACGATCTCCGCGACCTGCGCGGGATCGAGCAGGGACGCCACCGCCGCGGCCCGCGCCCAGGGGTCCTCGGTCTGCCGGAGCAGAAAACCCATGTGCCGTCCCCGCCAGTTCCGCGCCCGCAGGTCCAGGCCCGCGTCCAACTGGTCACGCAACCCCTCGGGCGTACGGCCGCTCAGCAGTGGGGCGTTGTCCTCGCTCGCCGCGAACTGCCGCAGCTCCTCGGCGAGGTACAGCCAGACCACCACCCGGTAGCGATTCAGATAGAATCTATTGTGGGGGTGGGCTCAGCATGAGGTTCGTCCGGTCACTCTCGCGTCTGGTCGCTGACCTGCATCCCGTGAACTCCTTTCAGTGCCCGTGACTTGAGATTCTCGCACTCCCTGACCGCTCTCCAGAGTGCCCTGCTCCCCAGATTCTCCCCAGCGAGAACCTCTTCAACTACCCTGCGGCCTGCAGGGACGCCCTATCCCAGCGCCTCGCCGGCGTGTCCCGGGATGTATTCGCTCCCCGCCCGTCGCGCAGCCTGCTCTCTTATGGTCTCCATAGCGAGGACGCAGTCGCGGCAGGCGCGGATCTCGTGCTCGCCGTCGAGCCGGGGGTGGAGTCGTTTCACGACGGTGGTGTCGACGGTGCCTCTGCCGGGATGCCTGAAGCAGACCCCTTCGCTCCACTGATAGAGGTCGAGGATCTCGTCGGTGTCCATGTCCGGGCTCCTGTGGGTGGGCGGCTGGGTTGTGGGGGTGGAGATCGAGTTCCCGCCTTGTTCAACGGAATGCGCTGGTCAGGGGTGGTTCACTCGATCGGGTGAACAAACTTTCGATTCGCTGAAACTACCTGAAGCCCTGCGGCATATGCCACACCGCAGGGCTGTCTATGATCCATCACGGTCGGACAGTGGCGACCATTTGGGTACTGACACAAGATCGTCTCAGCCACAGCGTTTGGTGGATGTCCCGCCGCCGCACCCCCCGACCCGACTGGGTCATCACCCGTCGAGTCACCCTCGGTCACCGCATCGCCGACCTCAGACGGCAAGCCGAGCTGTCACAGGAGCAACTGGCCCACCTCGCCGGCATGGAACGGCGCAGCATCCAGAGGTACGAGAACGCCCAGCGTGATCCCCAGTATTCGGACCTGCTGCTCATTGCCCACGCTCTTCGCGTTCACGTCACCGACCTCCTCGACGGCTAGCCGGTAGCGCGGCAAGGTCTGGGCGGCGCTACCGAATTCGAGTCAACACGCCTGCCACCGGCAGGGGAAGTGTGCCGGATGCATATATCTGCGTACATTCGGTGCGCCCCGCGTGAAGGTCTGACCTGCAGTGGAGCCGTGGCCAAACGTTCCTGCCGGTAACCCGATAACCCGTCCGCCGCGAGGTCTGGGCGGCGGCCGGGGGTTAGCGCGGTTCTATCGCCGCAGTGCGCGGCCAGGCGTTGCCGGTGTAGGCGTTGCGGTGGTCGCCGTCCTGGTGCGGGGGTTCGGTGCAGTGCACGCCGGTGTCAGGGTGTGCGACCCAGCAGACTCCGCGGGCTATTTCGTCGCGCCACCGGTCCGCCTTGGGGAGCTCGCGGTGGGGGCAGCGGAGGAGGCTGCCGTCGCGGATCGGCTGGTGGTCGGGCTTGCCGCACAGGCAGGGCTGTGGTGCGGGCTGTTCGCCTCTACGCTCATCCATGTCGACGCTCCGGTCTTCGTCGGCCACGCCCCCGGGCCGCTGTCGGGCGGCTGCGGGGGTCCTTCTGGTCTGGTCACCATACTCCGGCGGTATAGGGGGTATAGGCCGTCTAGGTCGTCTCGTCTCGCCTGTCGGGGTAGGCCCGCCTAGCGTTTGGATCATGAGGTGGGAGCCGGAGGTACCAAGGTGGCGGCAGGTGTACGCCGTGATGTCGGAGCGGATCCTAGACGGCACCTACACGCCCGGCGGCAGGCTCCCGTCCGGGATGGCGATCTGTGACGAGTTCGGGATTAGCCCGGTCACGGCGAAGCGCGTGTTGACGGAGCTGCGGAAGGCAGGACTCGCGTACATGCAGCCGGGGATTGGCACGTTCGTCACCGAGCTGCCGCAGCCGCCTTCGCCGTAGCCCGCTGTCCGAGCCCCGTCTTAGACTGATCGACATGCCCCCCACTCCCTCAACTCCGGCTCCGGTGCGGCCTGCTGCCGTGGTGGATGCCGAGATTCGGGCGTTGCTGGTGGCGGAGGGCGGCTGGTTGTGGGGGCCGACTCGGGCCCGGTATGAGCAGTTGCGGGATGAGTGGGTGGAAGCCGTCCGGGCCGAGGTCGTCGAGGCGGCCTAGCTCGTCTCGCCGGGCGGCCAGATGAAGTTGAGGACGCTGACGTGGCGCCGCGCGTCTAGGAGCCGGTCGATGTCGGGGTGGTCGGGTCGGGCGCGCATGCTGTCGAGGTTGGCGTCGATCGACTCGACGGTATCGACGTTGTACGTCACCCCGTAGACGCCATCCATGACGAGCTTCCCGTTGAGCATTCTGATGTGATCGGCCATCTCGCGACCCCCTCCTTGGTGCGCTGTCGTCTTGTCTGACGACACACCGCAGGGATCGTCCGGTGGGCTGGGTCGCGAGTTGCCGTCCGGGTCCCGCCGTCGGACGGCCACCGCTGCGCCCCTGGCGTGGAGGCTAGGCGGCTACCTGTGGGCGCACGCTGGCCAGCCATGCACGGGACGCCCTTGCGGGTGAGGGTACGCAGTCAGGCCCTGAGCAGAGAGAACGAGAACGAAGTAGAGGACAAACCAAACAAAACAACAGAAGCGGTAGCACCGAGGCGCGAGAAAAAAAAAAACAGA
>NZ_JBFAHW010000093.1:0-41261 GCF_040654355.1 Streptomyces sp. NPDC050704
GGTCGAAGCCGAGGGCGTCGACGAGGCGTGTGACGGTGGCGAGGTCGTGCTCGTCGTCACCGGCGATCGCGATCGCTTTGCGTCCCGGGCCCCCAGGGATGGGACGGGTAGGGGCGGCGGGGGCGAGAGGAGCCGGTCGCGCGTCGTGCTAGGGGCGGAGCGCCGGGGTGTCCTGAACGGACGCGACGGCCTCGTCTGCCAGGTGCACCAGCTCGGCCATCTTCATCGAACCCGCCGCCCGGCGCTCGCGCGCGAACTCGTTCGCGAGCCGTTGCAGGAGGTCGTTGAGCGGGGTCGGTACGCCGTGCAACCGGCCCAGCAACGCGACCTCCCCGTTGAGATAGTCCGCCTCGATCGTCCCCGTACCCCGGTTCAGCGACTGCCAGGACGAGCCGGCGCCACGCTCGGAGCCGTCGAAGGGCTCAAACCGGATCTTGTCGGCGCGGGCCTGCTTCTGCTCCTCGTCGGAGGCATACGCGAGGCCCGCCGCGTCGAGGGCCGCCTCGCCCTCTGCACGGACGCGGCCGTAGAGCGCGATGCCCTCCTCACTGGTGAGCACCCCACTGACCGCCTCAATCGCGTTGGCGAGATTGCCGAGCAGCTTGGCGTACTGCCAGCGCGTCACATCGGTCACGACCGGCGCCTCGAAGCGGGACCGCTCCAGGTCGGCGGCGATGAGCCGGGCGGTCTCGTCCGTGCCGTGCGGATAGCGGCCGATGTGCAGGATGCCGGTGAGCGGCATCCCGGCGGCGGACACCACCCCCGGCTCGACGAACGTGGCGGGCAGCCACACGCAGACCCCGTACACCCGCCGGAAGCGGCGCAGCGCGAGCCGCTGGCTCTCCACACCGTTCTGCGCGCAGACCAGCGGCAGCCGCTCGGCCGCCGTACCGCCGCCCGCGACCGGCACCGGGCCCCAGGCCGCCAGGGCCGCCTCGCTGTCCTGCGTCTTGACGGCGAGCAGGAGTACGTCGTCCGCGCGCAGTTCGCCGAGTGCCCCGGGCCCGTCGACCGTGGGCAGCCGGTGGGTGTGCGGCCCGTCCGGGGTGACCAGGCGCAGTCCCCGGTCGCGCAGCGCCTCGTACTGCCCGCCGCGCGCGACCAGGACCACGTCGTGCCCCGACTCCGCGAGGCGGCCGCCGATGGCTCCGCCCACCGCCCCTGCTCCGATGATGATGTAGCGCATGTGTCCGAGCCTGCCACAGTCGTGTGTACGCCGGATCGCCCCGGCCCGGTTGCCGCCGCACCGGGTTGACCTTGCCCCTGGGGCAGAGCCGAGACTCCGGATCCATGGACTTCCACCTGAAGCAGAGCCCGTACAGCGATTCCGGTGACCTCTCGACCGCCGGACTTCCTCGGGATCCGGCCCAACTCGCCCGTGTGGTACGAGATCTGATCATCCATCGGGGCGAGGGCGAGCGTCTCGGGTACGCGATTCCGCCGGGCCCGCTTCACCGGGACGCCGAGTCACGGTACGTGACGGAGATACTGCGCGTTCTTCGGGAGCGCTCCGACCGGCCGCTCACCGAGCCGCGCGCGTTCGAGGAGCGGTTCGTCGGCACCTGCCGGGACTTCTCCCTGCTGCTGTGCTCGCTGCTGCGGGCCACGGGAACGCCGGCCCGTATCCGCTGCGGCTTCGCCACCTACTTCGTCGAGGGCTTCCACGAGGACCACTGGGTGACCGAGTACCGCCTGCCGGACGGCAGTTGGCGGCTCGTGGACGCGCAGATCGCGTCCGGCCCGTACGACGTGTCCTTCGATCCGCTGAACGTACCGAGGGACAGCTTTGTCGTCGCGGGGCAGGCCTGGCGGGAGTGCCGGGCCGGCCGGGCCGATCCCGGCACCTTCGGTGTCAGCTGGCTCCCGGCCTTCAAGGGCCTGTGGTACATCCGCTCCAACGTCCTGCACGACCTAGCCGCGTTCAACGGCGTGGAGGTACTGCCCTGGGACGGCTGGGGCCCGGAGATCCGCGACGACGGGGCGCTCACCGAGGACCAACTCGCCCTGATCGACACCGTCTCGGCGGCGGACGGGTCCGAGGACGAGCTACGACGGCTGTACCAGGACCCGCGGCTCACCGTTCCGGACGAGATCGTCTCGTACACCGCCTACACCGGCACGCGGAAGATCACTCTGCGCCCGAGGAGCCGTCGGCCGGACCACGCGTCAACTCCGCGAGTTTGACGACCGTGTTCCAGTTGCGCGTGGTCGCGATGATCCCCTTCAGCAGCCGGGGCTTCGACAGGTTCTCGGCCAGTTTGGAGCGGCCGAGGCCGTCGGGTGCGTAGAGGTAGAGGACGCGGTCGCCGAGGCGGAACTCCTCGGGCAGGAAGGCCTGTTGGTCGATCGACGCGAAACGTGCGGGGTCGACGGGCGCCGAGAAGTAGGTGGCGTGCAGCTGTTTGGCCTCCAGGTCGGCGGCCGGGAACGGGCAGGCGTCGAGGACGGCCCGGAGATACGCGTGGTCGCGGACCAGCACGTCGACCGTGAAGCCGAAGTGCTTCTCCATCGCCTGTGTCAGCTCCGCGGCGAGTGACTCCTCGTCCCCGTGATCGCAGGCGAAGACGGCGTTCCCGCTCTGGAGGTACGTGCCTACGTCGCTGTACCCGAGGCTCTCCATCAGGGTGCGCAGCTCGGCCATCGGCACCTTCTTGGTGCCGCCCACGTTGATCCCGCGCAACAGCGCCGCATACGTCGTCATCCGCACACCATAGAGCGGCCGTGGCGCCCGGTGGGGTGAGCACGACGGCCGTGCGGGCGTCGTGGGCTTGACATCGGGCCCCTCATAGTGACCCCGAGAAGCCCCCTTACATGTAGGGGGCGCACATCCTCCTCAGTGCTGACGTCACGCGGTCCGAGCGGAGGAGTCACGCCCGCCCTACCTCACCGGGCAGCACGACGATAGGTCCTTATCCGCCCCATACCTTCGAAACAGTGGTGCCGGCAGGGGGCCGTCACCGAAGACGAGGGGGCAAGCCCGTCATGGGGAACGGAGACACACGGGTGCGGGGTCTGGCCGCGCGGGCCGGCGGCTGGAGCGCCAGGCACCGCTGGGCGGCCGTCGGGATATGGATACTTTTCGTCGTCCTGGCGATGGGGCTCGGCTCTGCGGCGGGCACGGTCGAGGTCAAGGACAGCGAGCAGCTCAGCGGCGAGACGAGCCGCGCCGCGGCCATCGCCGAGGACGCGGGGATCGAGGAACCGGCCGGGGAGACCGTGCTCATCCAGGGCAGGGACTCGGGCGTCAAGGCGACGGACACCGAGGTCCGCACCGCGGTCGACGCCGTGATGAAGGCGGTCGAGGCCACCGGCAAGGTGACGGACGTGACCTCGCCGTACGACACGGACTCGATATCGAAGGACGGCCGCAGCGCGCTCGTGCAGTTCGACATGCGCGGTTCGGCGGACACGGCGGGCGAGCGGGTGGAGCCCGTGCTCAAGGCCGTTGAGGACGTACAGAAGGACCACGGCTCGCTGCGGATCGAGGAGATCGGCAGCGCCAGCATGAACAAGACGTTCGACGACGCGTTCGGCGACGACTTCAAGCAGGCCGAGTACTCCGCCGTGCCGGTGGCCCTCGGGATTCTGCTGGTCGCGTTCGGCGCGGTGGTGGCGGCGCTGGTGCCGGTGGCGCTCGCGATCACCGCGATCGTGGCGACGATGGGCCTGATGGGGCTCGTCAGCCATCTGCAGCCGATGGACGACACCGCAAGCTCCGTGATGCTGCTGGTCGGCCTGGCGGTCGGCGTCGACTACTGCCTGTTCTACCTGCGCCGTGAGCGTGAGGAGCGGGCGGCGGGCCGGGACCCCGAGACGGCGCTGCGGATCGCCGCGGCGACCAGTGGCCGCGCCATCATCGTCTCCGGTGTCACGGTGTGCGTGGCGATGGCGGGCATGCTGTTCACCGGGCTCGCCACCTTCCAGGCCATGGGTCTGGCCTCGCTGATGGTCGTGGCGGTCGCCATGGTCGGCTCGGTGACGGTGCTGCCCGCGCTGCTCTCGCTGCTCGGTCACCGGGTCGAGAAGGGGCGGATTCCGTTCCTGCACCCGGACAAGCGGCGAGCGCGCAACGCCCGTTCGGGGAAGCCCGTCAACGGTGAGAGCCGGTTCTGGACGAGCGTGCTGCGGGTGGTGCTGGCGAAGCCGGGGATCTCGCTGGTGGTCGCGGCGGGTGCGCTGCTGGCGATCGCGGCTCCCGCGCTCGGTATGAAGACCCAGAACCTCACGCTGGACCAGGAGTTCGGGGACTCACTGCCGATCGTGGCGACGTACGAGCGGGTGAACGAGGCCTTCCCCGGCGGGTCCGACCCGGCCGAGGTGGTCGTCAAGGCCGACGACATCAACTCCGCCGAGGTGAAGTCGGCGATCGCCGACTTCCGTGCGCAGGCGGTCAGTTCGGGTGCCTCACGCGGTCCGGTCGAGGTCAAGGTGCACGACAGCCAGAACCTGGCCTTCGTGTACGTGCCCCTGGTGGGCGGCTCGGATCTCGACAAGGCCGAGAAGAGCCTGGAGACCATCCGCGACGAGGTCCGTCCCGCGACGCTCGGCAAGGTCGACGGGGTCGAGGCGCCGGTGACCGGTCAGGTCGCGGGCTCGAAGGACTTCAACGACCAGCTCGCCGGCTCGGTGGCCCCGGTCTTCGTGTTCGTCGTGGTCTTCGCCTTCCTGCTGATGCTCCTGTCGTTCCGCTCGCTGACGATCGCGATCACCTCGATCGTCCTCAACCTCCTTTCGGTGGGAGCGGCCTACGGCATCCTGGTCGGCGTCTTCCAGCACGGCTGGGGCGCGTCGCTGGTGGGCGCGGAGGGGGTGGGCGCCATCATCACCTGGCTGCCGCTGTTCCTCTTCGTGATCCTCTTCGGGCTCTCGATGGACTACCACGTGTTCGTGGTCTCGCGGATCCGTGAGGCGCGGTTGCGGGGTCTGTCCACACGGGACGCCATCCAGCACGGGGTGGTCACCACGGCGGGTGTCGTCACCAGCGCCGCCGTCATCATGGTCGCCGTCTTCGCGATCTTCGGCACGCTGTCCATGCAGTCCATGAAGCAGATGGGTGTGGGCCTCGCGGCCGCGGTGCTCATCGACGCCACGATCATCCGCGGGGTGCTGCTCCCGGCGGTCATGGCCCTGCTCGGCGAGCGCAACTGGTACTTCCCGAAGTGGCTGAACCGCCTGCCGGACCTCACGCACGACGAGGCCGCCGAGGCGGTCGCCACGCCGCAGCCTCCGGCGGTCGAGGGCGAGAAGGTCGGAGTCTGACCGATCCGATCGGGGACGAGGACGGCGGCGGGGCGGGGTGTGCTCAACACCCCGCCCCGCCGCCGCATGCCCCGTAAGGGGCGCGGGGAACGGCGCGACCAGCCCCCACCGGCCCGCACCCGCGGCGGAGCCGCACGTCGATACATCAAGCATCACCGCGCCTCCAGCGGAGCGCTCACGCCGCTGCGGCCACCTCGTCCCGTTCGAAGGAGTCGATCGTGCGGGTGAAGTCGCGGGTGGAGAGCAACAGCTTGTAGACGATGGCGAGTTCGAAGACCAGGAGCAGAGCGCCGGAGACGAGCGTCACGGCGATCACCTGGTCGATGAGCGGGCCGACGATGAAGACACCCATCTGGAACTCGATGCCACTGATCAGGTGGGCGCGGATGCGGTGGCGCAACAGGAAGGAGCGGAGCCGGAGATAGGTCGGGAAGCGGTGCCTGAACTCCTGGTGCAGGTCGATGACCTTGGCCGACGGCTGCGCCTGGGGCCCCGCCTCGTCCTCCGCCTCCGCCTCGGGCAAGCCCTGCCCCTGACCCTGACCCGGCTCCTGCTCCAGCTCCTGCCCGAGCGCCGCCGCCTTGCGCAGATCCTGCTCGATGTCCGCCTCGGGGTTGTTGCGCAGCAGGTCCTCCATGAAGGCGACGCCCGCGTCGTCCTCGGCCCGGCGGGCCTCCCGGATACGGGCCTTGATCTGCTTGCGCATGGTGTGCCGGGTCTTGAAGATCTCCAGCGAGTTGATGTACCGCAGGCCGTCGAGGAAGACGACGACGGCCGCGAGCCAGATGTAGGTGGTGTCTCCGGTGCGCTGGAACTGCCCGGCCATCAGCGCGATCGCGCAGACCATGACGCGGATACGGTCGAAGACGAAGTCCAGCCAGGCCCCGAACACGGAGCCCTGGCCGGTGAGCCGGGCCACCTTCCCGTCCATGCAGTCGAGAATGAAACTCAGGTGGTAGACGACCGCACCGGCGATCAGCCACCGCCAGTCACCGAGCGCGAAACACGCCGCCGAGGCCAGCCCGAGCAGGAACGCGCCCCAGGTGATCTGGTTCGGCGTGACCTTCGTACGCATCGCGGTGAGCCTCACCAGCGGCGTGGCGACCGGGTCGACGAGCAGCACGGTCCACCAGGCGTCACGCTTCTTCTGGGTGATACGGCGCACTTCTGCGAGGGGCGGTATGTCTCGGCGCATAGGTCAACTTCCCAAAGTTCGTATCGAGTTCACCGCACGCTAAGAAGTTGTTCAGGGAAGTGACAAGGAGTGATCCGTACAACCTTTCTCCGGGGTAACGGTCTCACTCAGTAACCCTGTCAATGAGCCGCCCGGGCCGAGACCGCGTTATCCGAGCGTTACCGAATGACCTTCCCGTTATCCAAAGTGCGCCATGGCTTCACTATTCGCGTACAACCGTGACGCGCGGGCATTCGCAGTTCGCTGACGGTCACGCAATCGGTGCTCTTCCGAGCCCTTCCGAGCGAATCCGGGTCAGCGTCGGAGTTCCGCCTCGATCAGATCCGCCGCCCCCTTCGTGCCGCCCTCCGTCGCCATTCCCTCCTGGATCTCCTTGAGCCGTCGGGCCGCCTCCGGGTCGGCGGTCATCGCGAGGACGGCCTCGCGCAGGGTCTCGGCCGTCGCCTCCTCCATCGGTACGTGGCGGGCGACCCCGAGGGCCTGAAGCATGTCCGCGTTGCCGAACTGGTCGACGGCCTGGGGTACGCAGACCATGGGCGTGGCGGTGGCCAGCCCTTCCTGGCTGCTGCCCGCGCCGGCGTGCGTGATGAACGCGTCGGCCTGCTTCAGGATCGCCAACTGCGGTACCCAGTCGCGGACTTCCACGTTCCCCGGGACCTCGCCGAGTTCGGCCGGGTCGACGTGCTTGCCGATCTGGAGCACCACATGCCAGCCGGGGAGATCACCGAACGCCTTGACGCACTCCCGGTAGAAGCCGGGCTGTTTCGTGAAGGTCGA
Source organism: Streptomyces sp. NPDC050704 (assembly GCF_040654355.1). Taxonomy (NCBI): domain Bacteria; kingdom Bacillati; phylum Actinomycetota; class Actinomycetes; order Kitasatosporales; family Streptomycetaceae; genus Streptomyces; species Streptomyces sp. NPDC050704. The sequence continues at coordinate 7,232 of NZ_JBFAHW010000093.1, forward strand.
CCCCAGGGACACGAGGAGTACGCGCTCGGCGGCGGCCGGCCGCTGCCAGTCTCCCTGCGCCTTGCGGTCACCCTGGCAGGCGCCGACGAAGGTGTAGCGGTTCTCGTCGACCCGGTCGGCGTTCGGCTGGAGCGCCTTGGGGATGAGGACGAGGCAGCGGTCGGGGCGGCCCATGAAGTCCTCGACACTCAGGTCCATGCCGCTGTCGGCGATCCAGCGCGCGAAGGTCTCGTAGAAGGCCTTGCCGCGCGGCGTCTGCTTCAGCGGCTCGAACGTCGGCTTGCCGACCTCCTCCTCGTAGCCCTCCCAGGCCACCAGGTTCGGCGACAGCTGCACGATGGGTACGCCCCAGCGGTGGGCCAGGGTCCTGGCCGGGTAGGCCGTGATGTCGTAGAGCACCAGGTCCGGCTCATCGCCCTCGTACGCGGCGGCGAGCTGCGGCTCCGCCTGGAGGGCGTCGGCGAGGAACGGCTCGATGTTGTCGATCAGCTCGGTCCCCCACGCGTCCGGGTCGTCGTCGGTGGGCAGCGTCGAGTTCCACAGCTTCGGCTCGGCACCCGTCTCCGCGACCTTCTCGGCGAAGGTGGGCGGAATCGCGTAAGTGACCCGGTGACCGCGGGCGACGAGTTCCCGGATCACCTCGATGCTCGGGTTCACATGCCCGTGGGCGGCGATGGAGAACATGGCGATGTGGGCGGGGCGTGGTGTGGTCATGACGTTGACCCTAGACGAGACGAGACGTCTCGTGCAACCTAATTTCGGCGACAGTCATCCGGATGTCGGGCAGGGGCACCCAGGGCAGGCGGCTCTCAGCGCTGGTAGCGGGCCAGCACCAAGTTCCCGTCCTCCACGAGGCGTTCGCGTAGTTCGTCAAGCCCGATCGCCCCGCTGTAGTACTCCTGGAGCGCGGGTGTCGCCACCTTGTCCTTCCACTCCGGATAGCCCCGTACGGACTGTGCGGGCGCCGACCGCAGATGCTCGGCGAGGGCGGTGCCGGTCGCCCAGTCGTTCTCGTCCGTGTGGAGTGCCGGGTCCCTGAGGGCCTCGGTGCCGGTGGGCAGCATCCAGTCGCCGAGCGCGAGCCGCACCATGTTCTCCGGCCGGAGCAGGAAGTCGATGAACTCGACGGCCTCCTTCTTGTGCGGGCTGTCCTCCGCGACGGACAGTGTCTGCGGACTCACGCCCTGAGTGAGCCCGTCGGCGCCGGCCGGCGCGGGCAGCACCTGCCAGTCGAACCCCTTGGGCGCCTGCTGCACGATCTGCTGCCGGTAGGAGAACCCGAGCGGGATCATCGCGTACTTCCCGCCGAAGAAGCCGGGCAGCGTGTCGGAGCCACCACTTCCGAGGGTCGAACCCGACGCGCTCCCATCGGTGTTGACCTGGTCGTGGATGGTGCGCGGCACCACCTCGTCCGTCTTGTCGAAGCGGATCCTCACCTTGCCGTCCGCGCTCCGGTGGAACAGCTGCCCGCCGGTCGACATCGACAGGTTGAGCGTGGCCGAGACGGGGTCCTTGAGCGGCCAGGCAACGCCGTATTTCCCGTCCCCGCCGCTCAGTTCACCGGTGATCCTCCTGAACTCGCCCCAACTCCACGGCTTTTCGGGCGTCGGCACGCGCACCCCGGACTCCTTGAGCCAGCTGGCGTTGGCGATCAGGACGCGCGGCTCCTGGAGGAACGGCACCCCGTAGATCCCGTCCCCGAACGTCGCTGTCTCCCAACTCCGCTGCGGGATATCGGACTTGAGCCGCCCGGGCAGCAGGTCGCGGAGGTCCGCGAGATAGCCGCCGTACGCGAAGTCCGCGAGGTCGTCGGACGCGTCATGGATGATGTCCGGCGCCTCTCCACCTTCAAAGGAGGTCAGCAGCTGGTCGTGGACGCTGTCCCAACTCCCTTGTACGTACTCGACCCGCACGTCCGGATGGCGGGCGTTCCACTCCTTCACCAGCTCCTTGTTGACATCGACGGACTCCTCCTGCCAGGCCAGGGACTGGAAGCGGAGGGTGACACGGCCGTCCTCCGAACCGCTGTCGTCGCCCGTACAGCCGCCGGTGAGCAGGAGCCCCACGACCAGCACGCTGAACAACCTCGTACGCATCAGCCTCGTGTGCACCATCCTCGTCCGCATCAGCTCTTCACCGCCCCGGCGAGCATCCCGCCCGTGATCCGCTTCTGGATGATCGCGAAGACGACCAGCGACGGCAGGGTCGCCAGGAACGCGGCCGCGGCCAGCGGTCCGAGGTCCGCGACGCCCTCCGCGCCGAGGAAGTGGGTGAGTACGACCGGCAAGGTCTGTTTCTCCGGCGTCTTGAGCAGCACGAGGGCGAAGAAGAACTCGTTCCACGCACTGATGAACGCGAACAGTGCCGTGGCCACGATGCCGGGCACGAGCAGCGGCGCGGTGATGGAGACGAGCGTGCGCACCTTGCCCGCGCCGTCCACCGCCGCGGCCTCCTCCAGCTCGGCCGGCACGGCCCGTACGTACCCCACGAGCATCCACAGCGCGAACGGCAGCGCCCACACCACGTACACCATCACCAGTCCCGGTACGGAGTTGATCAGCCGGAGGTTCTTCAGGACCAGGAACAGCGGAATGATCACCAGCACGAACGGAAACGCCTGGCTGACCACGACCCATCCCGTCGCCGCCTTCGCGAGCCGGGTGCGGTGCCGGGCCATGACGAACGCCATCGGGGTCGCGATCAGTACGGCGATCACGGCCGCGCCGAGCGCCGCGATCAGGGAGTTGAGCGCGGCGTCCAGGAGCGGCTGCTCGTCGAAGGCCTGCCGGAAGTTGGCGAAGGTGGGGTCCTTGGGGATCCAGGTGGGGTGCAGGCTGCCCAGTTCGCGCGGCGGCTTGAAGGCGGTGGAGATCAGCCAGAGGAAGGGGAAGGCCAGGAAGACGAGATACCCGAGGAGGGCGAGGTACTGACCCGTACGGGCCGCTTTTCCTGTCTTCACGCGTCCTCGCCGCCCTTCAGCCGGCCGACCAGGTAGAAGGCCAGGATCACCGAGATCACCGCGACCATCACACAGCCCATCGCCGCCGCGTAGCCGAACTGGCCGTAGCGGAACGCCTCTTCGTACGCGAACAGCATCGGCAGCCGGGTGCGGCCGCCGGGACCGCCGTTGGTCAGCACGTAGACCAGGGCGAATGAATTGAAGTTCCAGATGAAGTTGAGCGCGGTGATGGCGAGCGCGACCGGTTTGAGGGCGGGCCAGGTGACCGTGCGGAAGCGGCGCCAGGCGCCGGCGCCGTCCATCGCGGCCGCCTCGTGGAGTTCGCGCGGGGTGTTCTGCAGTCCGGCGAGCAGGGCGACCGTCGTCTGGGGCATGCCCGCCCAGACGCCGACGACGATCACCGCGGGCAGTGCCGTGGCCAGCCCGCTCAGCCAGTCACGGCCGTCACCGAGGCCCAGGTCGCGGATCGTCTCGTTGAGGATGCCCGCGTCCGCGTTGTAGACGAGCCGCCACATGATGCCGACGACGACCTCGGGCATGGCCCACGGGATGATCGCCAGTGCCCGTGCGAGCCAGCGCAGCTTCAACTCCTGGTTGAGCAGGAGCGCGAGCCCGAGGGCGAGCAGGAACTGGGGGACGGTGACACCCACCGCCCACAGCAGACCGATCCGGAACGAGTCCCAGAACAGCGTGTCGTGCAGCAGGTCCTGGAAGTTGAGGGTGCCGATCCACTCCGTGGGCTCGGTGCGGCCCGACTGGGAGTCGGTGAACGCCAACGAGATCCCGTAGAGGAGCGGCCCCACGCTGAGCACCAGGATCGGGATCAGCGCAGGCAGCACCAGGAACCAGGCACCGTGGTCGACGGGACGGCCGCCCGCTCCGGCGGCACCGGATCCCGGCGCGCGCTTCCTTGACCGCGTCCTCGCGGTCGCCAATGTCACGGAATCGGCTCCTTCGGGCGGCGCGTGGGGGTCCGGCCGTCCCGGCGGCCCCCGTCATGGTCGTGAAGCCGGACTACCTCGTCAAGGCACCGCGCACACGGTCCGACCTGTGCGAATGCGACACTGGCCGACGGATGGCGTGAACACGACGCCGTTAGCGCGCCGTACGCGCGAGACACGGAGGCGAAGGATGGACGAGGCACAGGCGCGGGACGTGCTGGCCGTGGCGGGTGCGCTGCCCGGTCCGGCCCGGGACGCACAGCTCCTCGCCCTGGGCGAGAACGCGGTGTTCGCCGCCGGTGACCTGGTGGTCAAGGTGGGCCGCAGCGCCGAACTCCTCGACCGCGCGCGCCGGGAGCTGGACATCGCGCTCTGGCTCGCCGACGCCGATGTTCCCGCCGTGCGGGCCTCCGAACCCGAGCCACTGTTGGTGAACGGTCACCCGGTGACGGTGTGGCACCGGCTGCCCGATCCCGTACGCCCCGCCGAACCGCGCGATTTGGCCGAACTCCTGCGGGCGGTGCACGCGCTCGCGCCTCCTCCCTTCGCGTTGCCGCCCCGCGAACTGCTGAACGGTGTCGAGCGCTGGCTGCGGCTCGCGGGCGACACGGTCGACCCGGCGGACGCCGCGTATCTGCGCGAGCGCCGGGACGGTTTCGCGGTGGCCGCCGCCGCGCTGACCCCGCACCTTCCGCCCGGCCCGATCCATGGCGACGCCCTGCCCCGCAACGTCCATGTCGGCCCCGGCGGACCGGTCCTGGTCGACCTGGAGACCTTCTCCGCCGACCTGCGCGAGCACGACCTGGTGGTCATGGCACTGTCCCGCGACCGGTACGGGCTGCCGGCCGAGGCCTACGACGCGTTCACGGAGACGTACGGCTGGGATGTGCGCGAGTGGGACGGCTGCGGTGTGCTGCGCGGAGCGCGCGAGACGGCCAGCTGCGCCTGGGTCGCCCAGCACGCGCCCAGCAACCCGAAGGCACTGGCGGAGTTCAAGCGCCGGGTGGCATCTTTGCGGGACGGCGACGAAACGGTTCGCTGGTATCCGTTCTGAGCGCAACCGGTGCCCCGTAAGGGGCGCGGGGAACTGCGCGACCAGCCACGGACGGCCCGCAGTCATCGAACCGCGCTTCCCGCGGAGCGGTCAGCCTCGCCCCCGAATCGTCCCGGCCGCCCGGTGCAGCTCCGCGAGAACCGTGCGTACGGCCCTGCGCGCCGTGCGCTCGGGGCGGTGGAGCGCGTCGATGTGCCGTCGGGCCTGGACGCCGCTGAGCGGTTTGAGGACCAGCGCGGGATGCGGGCGGGTGGTCCAACGGGGCATCAGGGCAACGCCCCCACCGGCGGCCACGGCCTCGGCGACCACGGCGAACTCGTTGATGCGGTGGGCGAGATGGAGCCTGCGGCCCGCCGCGGTGGCGATGGCCTCGATGGTCGCCATCAGGGGAAAGCCGTCGTGCACGGTGATCCAGGGCTCGTCGGCCACATCACGTGGTACGAGCCGCCGCTTGGCCGCCAGGGGGTGGCCGGCGGGCATGGCCACATCGAGCGGTTCACGCAGGAGCGTGGTGGCGGTCACAGTCCGCGGCCACGGCGGGGCGTGTTCCAGGCGGTGGGCCAGCACGAGGTCGTACTCCCGGGTCAAGGGCGGGAAGTCGTCCTGCGCGACATCCTCGTCGGCGAGGGCCAGCCGAGGCCCGCCGGACGCGGCCAGCCCCCGTAGCAACAAGGGAAAGAACGCCGAACCCGCGCTGTGGAAGGCCGCCACCGACACCTCGCCGTCCGGCCGGTCGACGAACTCGGCGACGGTGTGCCGCGCCCGCTCCAGTGCCGTCTCCACCTCGATCGCCGCGCCGGCCAGCGCCTGCCCGGCGTCGGTGAGCACCAGCCGCCGCCCCTGGCGCTCGGTGAGCGGGACGGGAATCGCGCGTTGCAGCAGCCGCAGCTGCTGGGAAATCGCCGAGGGCGTCACCAGCAGCGCCTCGGCGACCGCCGTGACGCTGCCCAGGTCGCCCAGCTCACGGAGGATGCGCAGCTGCCGTTCGTCCATGCCCTCAGCCTAGAGGTCGATGTAGGGAAGCTACATGGTTGCTTAAGAAGCTGGCACTGGGCTTCAGGGATGGGAAGAGGGCAGGGTGGGCGCGTGCCTGATGCCCGCCGTACCGATGCGGTACTTCTCCTCGTCGCCCTCGTGTGGGGCTCCAGCTATCTCTCCGCCCAGACGGCCACCGCTGTGCTCCCCGTGCTGGTGGTGCTCTTCGCCCGGTACGCCCTGTCCGCGCTCGCGTGTCTCGGCCTGGTCGCCGCGGGCCGGGGGCGGTCGGGCCGGGGCTCCGGCAGGTGGACCCGTGACGAGATCCGGGTCGGCGTGCCTCTCGGGGTCACGCAGGCGGCCGTCCTGCTCGTGGAGACGTACGGCGTCGCCCACACGAGCGCCGCCAACGCGGGCCTGATCATCAGCCTGACCATCGTGCTCACCCCCCTCCTCGACCGCACGGGACACCGCGGCGGTCTGCCCCTCTCCTTCTACGCGGCCGCGGGCGTGTGCCTGCTGGCCGTCGGACTCCTCATGTCGGGCAACGGCTTCCACGCTCCCCGCCTCGGCGACCTGCTGATGCTCGTCGCCGCGCTGGTACGGGCGGTGCACGTCGCTCTCGTCGGCCGCCTCACCGCGGGCCGCGCGATCCGCCCGCTGCGGCTGACCACCGTGCAGACCCTCGTCGGCTCGGCGCTGTTCGTCGGGCCCGCCGCCGGCGACCTGCCGACCCTCGCCCATGTCGGCGCCGCGGGCTGGGCGCAGCTGCTCTATCTCGCCCTGTTCTGCAGCGTGTTCGCCTTCCTCGCCCAGACCTGGGCCGTCCAGCGCACCTCGGCCAGCCGGGCCAGCCTCCTGCTGGGCACCGAACCGGTCTGGGCCGTGCTGATCGGCATCGGCATCGCCGGCGAACGCCTCACCGTGCTCACCGGTCTCGGCGCGGCCCTGATGGTCGCCGGAACGTACTGGGGCCAGGCCATCGAGCGCGCCCACCGTGCCCACCGCGACCCGTTGAAGAGCCCGGACAACCCGCAGCACCCCGAAAAGGACGAAGAGGACCCCGCATGCCCGAGCAGGACACCGCCGACCACGCCGCTTACGACCACGACCACGACCACGACACCGCCGACCACGACACCTACGGCCGTCTGATCACCCTCCTGGACACCGCCTCCATCCCCTACGAACTCATCGACCACGAGCCCGAAGGCGGTACCGAAGCGGTCTCCGCGCTCCGCGGCCACCCGGAGTCCGAGGCCGCGAAGTGCATCGTGCTCAGGGTCAAGGTCGACCGGAAGACCACGCGCCACGTCCTCGCGGTGGTCCCCGGGGACCGGCGCGTGGACCTCGACGCCATCCGCACGCTCTACAGCGCCCGCTACGCCGGATTCACGGACGCGGCCACCGCCGAGCGGCTCGCCCGTGCCGTACCCGGCACCGTCCTCCCGTTCAGCTTCGATCCCGGTCTGGAACTCGTCGCCGACCCGGACGTCGTCGGCCGGCCGCGCCTCTACTTCAACGCCGCCCGCCTCGACCGCTCGCTGGTCATCTCGGGCCCCGACTACGCCCGGCTCGCCCAACCCCGCGTCGAGCGCATCGCGAGCCCGGACTCCGGTCCAGGTTCGAGCCGGAGCCCGAGTCCCGTCTCGGCCTGACCGACGGGGACGGGCTCAGACCCGCTCGTCCGCCAAGTCCCGTACCGGCCAGGTCCCGTCCACCACCGCGGCCGGGTCGCCCTTGCGGCGCAGGAAACTCTGGAAGTCGGCGGCCCATTCCGCGTACCACTCGATCTGGCGGCGGTGCAGCTCCGCCGGGCCGAGCGCCGCGATCTTGGGGTGGCGGCCGGCTATAGCGTGGGCGAGGCGGGCCGCGGCCAGGGCGTCCGCCGAGGCGTCGTGGGCGGCGTCGAGCGCGACCCCGTACTCCGCGCAGACCGCTTCGAGGTTCCGCTTTCCGCGGCGGTAGCGGTCCACCGAGCGGTCGATCGTGTACGGATCGATGACCGGCGCGGGGTCCAGGCCGCCGAGCCGCTCACGCAGCGACGGCAGTCCGTACCGCAGCAGTTCCGCGGAGAGCAGGGTCAGGTCGAAGGTCGCGTTGTAGGCGACGACCGGCACGCCCGTCTGCCAGTACGAGACGAGGACCGAGGCGATCGCGTCGGCCACCTCGTCGGCGGGCCTGCCGTCGGCCGTCGCCCGTTCGTTGCTGATCCCGTGCACCGCCACCGCGTCCGCCGGGATCTCGACTCCCGGATCGGCCAGCCACTCGCGGTGCCCGGCCGGCTCTCCGCCCCTGACCTCGATCACCGCCGCCGTGACGATGCGCGCCTCGCGCGGATCCGTCCCGGTCGTCTCCAGGTCGAAGCCGATCAGCAGCTCCCCGTGCCAGCCCATGCCGGCCCCCTTCTTCATGGTGCGTTCCCCCAGTGACCACCACGATCCCATGAGCCACTGACAATCCGAGGACCGCATTCCGCTTGGCGGTGAGGGGAGAAGCCGCGGGAGCCCTCAGGACACAGGCCGTGAATCGGCCCAAGCCACCTCGAACTCCTCGCGGTACGTCCCGAAGAGCCCTTCCTCACCGGCGTCGTCCGGCTTGAGCACCCGGCCGCCGCCGCGCAGCACGAGCACCGGCGCCTCCATCCCGCGGGTCCGGCGCAGATAGGACTGGACGACCGCTATGCCGTCCGAACCGTCCCCGTCGACCAGGTACGCGGTGAAGCGGGGCGTCTCGTCGTAGACCTGGATCTCGAAGGCGCCGGGATCGCGCAGCCGGGCGCGGACCCGGCGCATGTGCAGGATGTTCATCTCGACGGAACGGCTCAACTCGCCCCGTTTTATGCCGAGTTCACGCTCGCGGCGCTTCACCGCGCTGGAGGCGGGGTTCAGGAACAGCAGCCGCACCCGGCAGCCGGACTCGGCCAGCCGCACGAGCCGCCGTCCGGAGAAGTTCTGCACGAGGAGGTTCAGGCCGATGCCGATGGCGTCGAGGCGGCGGGCGCCGCCGAAGAGGTCCTCGGCGGGGAACTGCCGCATCAGCCGCACCCGGTCCGAGTGCACGGCCACCACGTCCGCGTACCGGTCGCCGACCAGGTTCTCGACGGCGTCGACGGGCAGCCGCCGCGCGGACGGCACATCGCTGCCCGCGCCGAGTATCTCCAGCAGCTTCGCCGAGGCACGCTCGGCCTGGGCAAGGACGGCCTCGGAGAGGGCCCTGTTGCGTGAGACGACGTTCCGGGTGACTTCCAGTTCGTCCAGGGCGAGTTCGACGTCCCGGCGCTCGTCGAAGTACGGCTCGAAGCAGGGCCAGTGCTGCACCATGAGCTCGCGCAGCTGGGGCAGGGTGAGGAAGCTGAGCACGTTGTCGTCGGCGGGGTCCAGCAAGTAGCCCTTGCGGCGGCTGACCTCGCGTACCGCGACGGCGCGCTGCACCCACTCCTGGCCGGCGGGTCCGGCGGCGGCGACGACCCAGTCGTCCTCGCCGTGGACCGGTTCGTAGATCGGGCGCAGAACAGCGGCCACGACGGCGCGCAGCCGCTGTTCGACCAGGTTCAGCCAGATGTAGGCCCGCCCGGCGCGCTGGGCGCGTGTGCGCACCTCGCGCCAGGCGTCGGCGCCCCAGTCCAGCTCCGCTCCGATCTCCATCGGGCGTGCCAGGGACACCGCTCCGGGCGGGGCATCCGAGGAGTTCCCCTCGTGACCTCCGTCACCAGGGGGCAACTCCAGCCCTCCGGACCCCACCCGCGCACCGCCTTCCGCTCCCCCGAGCACTCCCCCAGCCAACGATCAAGGAAGGGTACTCCGGGAGCGGTCGGCGGTGCAGCCGGATGGACAGGTAGTTTCTCAACTACCGTTTTCTACATGGCCGTTCTGGTTGGCGAGCTCCGCCGGAGTGAGCGGATTCATAGCGGTGACGTCCCGCGGGGCGATCGAGAAGCCCTGCCAGTGGACCGGCATGGGCTGCTGGTCCTCGTCCCGGGCGATGTGGTGGAAGCCCACGTTGACCCAGGCCACGGGGTGCGTGAGGGTCTGTCCGTTGACCCACTTGTCGACGGACTTGCCGGCTCCGGTACCGCAGTTGCGCAGGTTGTGGCTGGCGAACTGCTCGCACTTCTTGTACTGGGTGAAGTAGATGTCGTGCTTGGTGTAGCCGCGGCCCGGGTACTTGCTGGAGGCCCCCGGGACGAACTCGTACGAACGGGCGTGGCCGTCCTTGTTCTTGCCGGCCGTGCTGACCATGCGCCACCAGCGCATGTTCTTGGCGTCGCCCGCGAGTTCCTTGGTGATCTGCGTGCGGGTGGTCTTGTTGCGCGGGGCCTGGCCACCCTGCGCGGGCGGGCTGACGACGGAGTCGTACTGCTCGACCTTGCTCTTGGAGGAGCCGTCGAGGCCGAAGTTGAGCCGCCAGAAGACGTTGTGGCTGTGGCTGGTGGCGTAGTCCTTGGCACCCTTGCCGATCGGCCAGCCGCGGCCGTCACCGGCGTCGTAGTCCTCGGGGGCGAGGCTGCCGGTGGCGCCGACGTTCATGTTGATGGTGCCGTCGTCCTGGAAGCGCCACTCGGTCATGTACTCGTACCAGCCGACCTGGTTGACCGTGTAGACGAGCAGGTCCTTGCCCTGGGCCTGGTAGACCTTGTTCGCCGAGTTGCCCTGCATCCGGTAGGCGTGACCGCGCGAACGGGTCGTGGTGCACAGGCCCTTGACGTTCGGGTGCGCCGGGTCCCAGGCGTCCGGGACCTTGACGGTCTTGATGGTGCCGCCGGGGCACTCGCCCGGAGCCATGTTCATCAGGCCCTGGCCGAAGCCGAAGCCGGTGAGGTCGTCGTACTCGACCGAGCCGTCGTCGTACGGGACATGTATCTGGCCGAGCTTGGCGCTGGTCAGCACGCGTATGGGCTTGGTCTCGCCCTTGGGCTGGTACGAGATGTTCTCCAGGACGAGCCCGGCCTCGCTCTCGTAGTGCCAGCACATCTTCCAGGTGGTGCCGGTGGAGAGCTTCTGCTCGATCCGGTAGGCCGCGCTGCAGTCGGCGGCCGCCGCGGGGGCCGCCTTCGGTGCGGCCTTCGACTGGGCGCCGGCCGGTCCGGCGACCGTCGTCGCGCCGACGGTCAGCGCGGCCACCGAGAGGCCCACCGCCGTCAGCCTGCGGGCGCGGCTGATGCTGTTCACACGCATGAAGAAATGACTCCCTTACGGAGGAGCATGAGTTGGGAAAGCGAACTGATGCCGGTGAAGCGAGGTCTCTGAGCGCGGAGCGGCTCAGCCGAGCTTGGCGACCTTGCGGGCGCTCAGGTCGATCACCACGTCACGGCTGTCGATCCAGGACCCGTTCTTGACCTTCACGAAGAGCCGTGTGCAGCGGTGTTCACCGCAGTCGGCGACCGCGGCGGGCCCACCCGGGCTCGCGCGGAAGATCATGCCGTTGAGCAGCAGCTGGTCCGGAGTCGTGAGCTCCTTGCCGGTGGCGTCCTTGTAGTCCGCCTTCAGGCCGGCGCCGAGCGGGTCGGCGATCAGGAGCTGCGCGGCCTCGACGGTCTCGGCGCGGCTGAGCGGCGGCTGCACGCCCTGCTGGGTGCCGGTCTGCTCGACCTTGCCGGTGTCCAGGTTGACGGTCTTGGTGACGAGCGAGTCGTCCTTGTAGTCGTAGAACGACACGTCGGCGCGGCGCGGCGCGTCCGGGTCGTCCAGCTCGTCCACCTCGGGCTCGGCGAGGTCGACGGTGATCCGCTGCGGGCCCCGGTCCCCCTCGACGTCCTGGCTGGTACGGAAGAGCTGCTGGTCCAGGGCTAGCTGCTCGACGCGCTTCGTCTCGTCGTCGGTGAGCGGGTCGCGCCCCTTGCCCGTGTCGCCGTCGGCCGGAGCCCGCTCGACGACGCCCGGCTGTACCGCGGCCTGGCCCTGCCCCTTGCCCTGACCTTGGCCCTGGTCCTGCCCCGCCTGCTGCGAGGTCTGGCCGGCCGCCTGGCCACTGCCCGAGTCGTCGGCGCCCGCCGACCCCGGCAGAGTGATCGCGACCATCACGGCGGTCCCCGCCACCGCGATGCCCGCCCCCGCCACGACCTTGCCCAAATGGCGGTGCACTATCTTGCGCACATTCTCCCCCTACTCCTCCCATAGCCCCAGGAGTCGCTTGGATCCCGCTGGTTCGGCATACCGCGTATGCACTGGTCTCCCGGTAAGAGGGAGGTAAGTCATAGGTGGTTCCATCAGTTTCGGGGAGACTCGGGCGGGAGTCGCCCCACGCGGCATCGCACAACTGGAAGAGTTGCATCCATGCAGGTCTGGCCTGGACAGGCGTACCCACTCGGTGCCACATACGACGGCGCCGGTACCAACTTCGCGGTCTTCTCGGAGGCCGCGGACCGAATCGAGCTGTGTCTGCTGCACGACGACGGCTCCGAGACGGCCATAGAGCTGCGCGAGAGCGACGCGTTCGTACGGCACGCGTACCTGCCCGGCATCATGCCGGGCCAGCGGTACGGCTTCCGCGTACACGGCCCGTACGCGCCGGAGCGCGGCCAGCGCTGCAACTCCGCGAAGCTGCTGCTCGACCCGTACGCGCGCGCCATAAGCGGTTCCATCGAGTGGGGCGAGGAGGTGTACGGCTATCACTTCGGGACGCCGAACAAGCGCAACGACCTGGACTCGGCGCCCCACACGATGACTTCGGTGGTCGTCAACCCGTACTTCGACTGGGGCGACGACCGGCGCCCGCGCACGGAGTACCACCACACGCTGCTCTACGAGGCCCATGTGAAGGGTCTGACGATGCGGCACCCGGGGCTGCCCGACGAGCTGCGCGGCACGTACGCGGCGCTCGCCCATCCGGCGATCATCGACCACCTGACGGAACTGGGCGTCACGGCACTGGAGCTGATGCCCGTTCACCAGTTCGTGAACGACCACCGTCTGGTGGACATGGGCCTCAACAACTACTGGGGCTACAACACCATCGGTTTCTTCGCACCGCACAACGCGTACGCCTCCTGGGGCGACCGCGGACAGCAGGTCCTGGAGTTCAAGTCGGCCGTCCGGGCGCTGCACGAGGCCGGTATCGAGGTCATCCTGGACGTCGTCTACAACCACACGGCCGAGGGCAACCACCTGGGGCCGACGCTGTCCTTCAGGGGCCTCGACAACGCCTCCTACTACCGGCTCACCGACGATCCCCGCTACTACATGGACACCACGGGGACGGGCAACTCGCTGCTCATGCGCTCCCCGCACGTGCTCCAGCTGATCATGGACTCGCTGCGCTACTGGGTCACCGAGATGCATGTGGACGGGTTCCGCTTCGACCTCGCGGCGACGCTGGCCCGCCAGTTCCACGAGGTGGACCGGCTGTCGTCGTTCTTCGACCTGGTGCAGCAGGACCCGGTGGTCTCCCAGGTGAAGCTGATCGCCGAGCCCTGGGACGTCGGCGAGGGCGGCTACCAGGTGGGCAACTTCCCGCCGCTGTGGACCGAGTGGAACGGGAAGTACCGCGACACCGTACGGGACCTGTGGCGGGGCGAACCGCGCACGCTCGCGGAGTTCGCGTCCCGGCTGACGGGGTCCTCGGACCTCTACCAGGACGACGGGCGGCGCCCGCTGGCCTCGATCAACTTCGTGACCTGCCATGACGGGTTCACGCTGAACGACCTGGTGTCGTACAACGAGAAGCGCAACTCGGCGAACGGCGAGGACAACCGCGACGGCGAGAGCCACAACCGGTCGTGGAACTGCGGGGCCGAGGGCGAGACGGACGATCCCGACATCCTGGAGTTGCGGGCGCGTCAGAGGCGGAACTTCACCGCGACGCTGCTGCTCTCCCAGGGCGTGCCGATGCTCAGCCACGGCGACGAGTTCGCGCGCACGCAGGGCGGCAACAACAACGCGTACTGCCAGGACAACGAGCTGGCCTGGGTGCCCTGGCCCGAGGACGGCAGCGAGCTGCTGGAGTTCACGCGCGCGATGGTGCGGCTGCGCCGCGAGCACCCGGTGTTCCGGCGGCGGCGGTTCTTCCACGGCCGGCCCGTGCAGGGCACCCACGACGAGCTGTCGGACATCGCCTGGTTCACCCCCGGGGGTGAGGAGATGACCCAGCGCGACTGGAACTCCACCCAGGCGCGCGCGCTGTCCGTGTTCCTCAACGGCAACGCGATCTCCGAGCCGGGCCCGCGCGGCGAGCGCATCAGCGACGACTCGTTCCTGCTGATGTTCAACGCCTCGGCGAAGACGACCGAGTTCGTGGTGCCGGTCAACCACGGACGTCAGTGGCAGGTGGTGGTCGACACGGCCCGCTCGGAAGGGCTGGACCCCACCACGGCCCCGAAGGTGAAGGCAGGCGACCGGCTGTCCCTGGTGGACCGGAGCATGATGGTGCTGCAACGGCCGGCCTAGGCCCCTGTCGCACCGGCGGGCGTGTCGGTGACACGAAAGGCCGCCGGGCGGGTACGTAGGTTCCCATGACACCTGAGCGTCCCGACCCGGTGGCCCCGGCCGCGCCCACCGCCACGTACCGGCTTCAGCTGCGGCCGGAGTTCCCGTTCGGGGCCGCCGAGGCGGCCGTGCCGTATCTGGCCTCGCTCGGGGTCTCGCATCTGCATCTGTCGCCGGTCCTGGAGGCCGTGCCGGGGTCGGGGCACGGCTACGACGTCGTGGACCACGCGCGCGTGCGGGACGAACTGGGCGGCGAGACGGGGCTGCGGTCCCTGTCGCGCACCGCGCGGGAGCACGGTCTGGGCCTGGTGGTGGACATCGTCCCGAACCACATGGCGATGGCCCCGCGTCACAACCGCCCGCTGTGGGAGGTACTGCGCGAGGGCCCGGACTCGCCGTACGCGCGCTGGTTCGACATCGACTGGCGGGCCCAGGACGGGCGGCTGCTGCTACCGGTGCTCGGCGGGCCGCTCGGTACGGAGATCGGCGCCCTGGAGGTCGACGGCGACGTCCTGCGCTACTACGACCACGCGTTCCCGCTGCGGGCCGGCACCGAGCGGCTGCCCCTGCCCGAGCTGCTGGACGCGCAGTGGTACCGCCTGGCGTGGTGGCGGCTGGCCCGTACGGAGCTCAACTACCGCCGTTTCTTCAGCATTTCGGAGCTCATCGGGGTGCGCGTCGAGGACCCGGAGGTGTTCACGGCCACCCACGCGAAGATCCTGGAGCTGCTCGACGAAGGCGTGCTCGACGGGCTGCGGATCGACCACCCGGACGGCCTCGCCGACCCGGACACGTACCTCCGCCGCCTCCACGAGGCGACGGGCGGCCGCTGGACGGTGGTCGAGAAGATCCTCGCGGACGGCGAACCACTGCCCGCCGCGTGGCCGGTCGCGGGCACCACCGGCTACGACGCGCTGCGGCACGTGGACGGCCTCTTCACGGACCCGGCGGGCGCCGGGGAACTCCTCGGCCAGTACCGGCGGTTCGCGGCCCCGCAGGCCGACCGCGGGGGCGTCTGGGAGGCGACCGTGCGGCGAGCCGCGTACAAGGTGGTCCATCACGAGCTGGCCGCCGAGGTCGACCGCCTCACGCGCGAGGCGGACCGGCTGTGCCGCACGGCGCCGGACCCGGCGCTGCGCGACCTCGCCCCCTGGGCGCTGCGCACCGCGCTGCGGGAACTCCTGGTCCGCCTGGAGGTCTACCGGCCCTACGCCTCCACCGACGCCGCGTCGGTCGTCACCGAGGAGGCCGCGGACGAGGCCCGGCAGGCCTTCCGGGTGCCCGAGGAGGCCCGCGCGGTGGATCTCGTACGGGACCTGGTGCTCGGCCGGGCCGGCGACGGACCCGAGTACGAGGGGTTCCGCGCCCGGTTCGCACAGACCTCGTCGGCGCTGCGGGCCAAGTCCGTGGAGGACACGGCGTTCTACCGGTACGTGCCGCTGCTGTCGGCGAACGAAGTGGGCGGCGAACCGGGGTCCCCGGCCGTGTCCCCGGAGGACTTCCACGCGTACTGCGCGCGCGTGCAGCGCGACTGGCCGGCCACCGGCACCGTCCTGTCCACGCACGACACGAAACGCAGCGCCGACGTACGGGCGGCGGTCTCGGTGCTCACGGAGGTCCCGCGGCGCTGGGCCGACCTGCTGGCCGAGGTGACCGGACGGACCGCGGTCGACGGGGTGGCGGCGCCCGATCCGCAGGTGGCCTGGGCCGCGTGGCAGACCGCGGTCGGACTCGGTCCCGCCACCGGGGAACGGCTCCAGGGCGCGTTGCTGAAGCATGTCAGGGAGGCCGGTCTGGCCACGGCGTGGACCGAGCAGGATCCCGCGTACGAGGCCTCTGTGGCGGCCTTCCTGAAGGCGGGGCCGTGCGGGGCGCCGGGACAGCGCGTGGCCGAGTTCAGGAGCTCCCTGGAGCCGTACGTGCGCGCGAACGTCCTGGGGGCCGCGCTCGTCCACCTCACGATGCCGGGCGTGCCGGACCTCTACCAGGGCACGGAGGTCGAGTACCGGGCCCTGGTGGACCCGGACAACCGGCGGCTCGCGCACTTCCCGCCGAAGGCCCCGGAGGACCCGGAGGACCCGGCCGGCCTGTCCGCCGAGAAGGCCGCGCTCACCACGGCCGCGCTGCGGCTGCGTCGGCGGCGGCCCGCCCTGTTCGGCGAGGCGGCCGCGTACGCGCCCGTCCTCGCGGAGGGTCGGGGCGCCGCGCACTGTGTGGCGTTCGTCCGCTCCGGAGAGGTGATCACGGCCGTCACGCGGCTGTCGCTGCGCCTGGCCGAGGCGGGTGGCTGGCACGACACGGCGCTGCCGCTGCCCGCCGGGCGGTGGGCCGATCTGCTCACTCCGGGACGGGAGTTCACGGGGCACGCGCGCGTGGAGACGCTTTTCGAGCGGCTGCCCGTGGCGCTCCTGGAGCGGGTCGGTGACGACACCGAGCACTGAAGCGGACCGAGCGGCCTGAAATGTCCTACGGCTGGCGGTAAATGCTGCTGGGCGCCCCCCGGAGGCGCCCCTTCACATCCTTGACAGTGCAACGAGACCGTGGAGTACTGCGGATGCGACGCCGGGAAGGACCAAGACGGGGGTGAGTCTCCTGCCGGAGCTGCGCTACCCCAGTGTGACCGAAATCGTCTCCTCCGCCCGGGCGCTGGCCGCTCACCGGCCGGGCCTGTGCTCCCTCCGGCAGGTCGGCACCTCGCGCGCCGGCCGGCCCCTGCACCTGCTCTCCGTGGGCCACGCCGAGCGCTCGGTACTGGTCGTCGCGGGCGCCCACGCCAACGAGCCCACCGGTGGCTCCACGCTGTTGTCGCTGGCCGAACGGGTCCTGCGCGACCGGCGGTTGCGGACCGACACCTCCTGGCACTTCCTGCTCTGCGCGGACCCGGACGGCGCCAGTCTCCATGTGACGCCGGCGCCGCGCACCCTGCTCGACTACCACCTCGGCTTCTTCCGCCCGGCGGGCCCCGAACAGCCCGAGTGGTCCCCGTCCGTGCTGCCGCCCGACCGGCTGCCGCCCGAGACGCGGGCCCTCACCCGGGTCATCGACGAGCTCCGCCCCTATCTCCAGGTGACCCTGCACGGGACCGATCTGGGCGGCAGCTGGGTGCAGCTGACGAAGGACATCCCGGGTCTCGCCGAACCGTTCGCCAAGTCCGCGGCGGAGCTGCGCATCCCGGTCGAGACGGGTGCCTCGGACGCCGCCGGCTGGCCGGCCTCCGGGCCGGGTGTGCATGTGATGCCCGCGCCCGGCTCGGACGCGGCGTGCCCGAGCATGCCGGACGACGCCCGGCACAGCACCTGGTACCACGCCCACCGGTACGGCGGTCTGACCGCGGTCGTCGAGGTGCCGATGTGGGCGAGCGACCTGGTGGACGACCCCGCGCCGCATCCCGCCCCGGCGGCCGCGATGCGACGGCTGGCACGCCGGCTCCTGCGGGACGCGCTCCTGGTGGAGCGCGTCCTCGCCGAGGTGCTGCCACGCCTTCCCGGGCCCGACGGCCCCCTGATGCGCGCCGCCAAGTGGGCTCTGGAGCTGGTGCCGGGGCTGGCCGTCGACTGGGCCCGGACGCCGCCCGCGGACACGACGATGGCGTACGTCGGCAGCGTGGACGCGTTCGGCCGCCGGCTCCCGCTGCGGGCGGCGGCGATGCTCCTGCGGGTCCTGAGGGAGGCCGACGACCGGGCCGCGCCCCATCTGGAACGCCTGGTCGCGTCCTGGAGCGAGGCCTTCGCCGAACGCTTCCGGGCCCGCTGGGTGCCTCTGGAGCACCAGGTCGAGCACCAGAGCCGCACGGTGGTCGCGGCGGCGCGGCACGCGCGGGACCGGGCGGCGTGACACTCAGCCGGACAGTGCGAAGACCGCTCCCGTCCGCGCCGCCATCACACAGGAGTTGGAGAAGGTGTCCTTGTAGGTGACCGGTCGGCCGCCCCACTCGCCGCGCGCCGAGGCGGTCACCGGTGCGTAGATCATCGGGCAGAAGACGTCCTTGGGCGGGATACGCCCGACGTCACCGTTCGCGGCGCGGAGCTCCTCGCAGGCACGTACCGCGTGCGCGTGTCCCTGGGGCGGGTCGCACAGCAGCAGCGTCCCGCGTGTGTCGCTGGAGCGGGCGTCGCCACGGGTGACCGTGACGTAGAGCCAGTTGCCCGGGATCTCCCCGTGGGGTGCGGCCAGGGCCTGAGCCTGGACCGGGACCGCTGCCGCGGCGAGCAGGGCGCACGCCGTCAGCAGAACGTCGCGTACCGCTTTGGTGGTTTTCGTCATTCCCCATGCATCGGCACGGAGAGGCCGGAAACCCACCGGACTCACTCGAACGGCACTTCGGCCCGCACCGGGGGCGTGCCGACCGGACGCGCGCCGGAGAGCGGTGCGGGCGCCTGCCGCAGCACCAGTTCGAAGGCGGCCAGCACCACCCGCGCCTGGTACTCGACCTGCCTGGCGACCGGGATCCAGCGCGCCTCGTGCCCTTCGTGGTAGTCCGCGCACCACTCGTCGATCAGCCGGTCGAGGTCCGCCGCCGCGCCGGACGGGTCGTGACCGGCGCCGGTCACCAGCTGGTGCAGCAGCCCGGCCGTGCGCAGCGCTATCCGCCGCCCGGAGATGCGCAGGGCGGCCAACCGGGCGGTGTTGAGCGGCGGCAGCGGGCGCGGGCCGCCGTCGGCGTCCGTGTCCGGGGCCGTGTCGGGGTCCCAGGAGTCGGCGAGGCCGGGGCAGACCAGTAAATAGTCGTCCACGGGTGCGAGGAGGCGGTCCACGTCCGGGATCGCCGCCAGGCCGGGGCGGATACGCGCCAGCAGACCCTCCAGCAGCTCCGTGTCGCGCCGCAGTGTGCGGCTGACCGCCCGGAGGACCCCGTCGGCGTCCGCGGGCGCCGAGCCGTCCGCCACGGCCGCCACGCCCCACATGGGCGCCTCGACGACCGCCGTCACCGTGCCGTACCGGTGCGGGTGGAACCAGGTGGACTCGACCGCCGCCTCCGTTATGGCCGCGACCAGATCGCCCCGCCGCGGGGGCGGGATGCGGTAGACCGCGGGCCCCAGGGTGGGCCAGTACAGCGTGTCGTACGGCCCGAGTTCGAGCGGGATCTCCAGACGCGCCGCGATGTGCGCGAGGCGGGGCGCGAGTCCTGGCACGTCGCGGGTCAGCTCGACGAAGCCGCCGCCCACGTCGACGCCGTGCAGGGAGCACTGGAAGAAGGGCCGCAGTTCCTCCTGGAGGGCGAGCAGGGCGCGGGTCTCCGGCAGTTGGGCCCCGTCCGCGCCGTCGGGCAGCCACTCGGGCTGTTCCAGGAAGCCGGGGCGGAAGAAGTTCCGGAAGTAGTGGCCGAGGCTGTACGGGCCCGACAGCCAGCCCTCGTTGCGGCGCGAGCCGTCGGGGTCGACGCAGAGCAGCAGGTTCCACGTCACGTCGGCGCCGTCGCACAGCCGGGGGTCGGCGAGCAGCCGTTCCGCCAGCCGCAGGGCGGTGGCGCCGCCCACGGGCTCGTTGGCATGCGGGCCGGCGACGACGAGGGCCTGCCGGCTGCCGTGTCCGACGGACAGCAGCCACAGCGGGAGCCCGGCCCGTGACGTGCCCACCTGGCGCAGTCGGGCGTCCCGTGGGCGGCGGCCGACGAGCGCGGCCGCCCGGACGCCGAGCTCGTCCACGGACGGGTAACGGAGGAGTGCGGGCAGGGTCTTACCTCCGCTGCGAGTGGCCCGTGGGTTCACTTGGTGTGTATGGGGTGTACACAGTGAGTCATGGCTTTGGAGGTACGTCAACACCGCTGCGTGTACAGGAACTTCGCCCGCAGGGTGAGCGCTCGGCGGAGGCCGCGGTTCCGTCGGGTCGGGGTGGTCCCGGTCGGGTGTGGCCCCGGCTGGAGCTTCGAGTCCGGCTAGACCTTCGAGTCCGGCTTCCATTCCTGGACGAGGAGCCCGAGCAGCACCTCGTCCATGAACTCGCCCAGCACCCAGGCCGAGGAGCGCAGCACGCCCTCCCGGACGAAGCCGTTGCGCTCGGCGGAGCGCAGCATCGCGGCGTTGTCCGAGAGCGTCTCGATCTGCAGCCGTTGCAGGCCGCGCACGACGAAGCCGTAGTGGCACAGCACCGCGACGACGTCGGTGCCGTAGCCCTTGCCGCGGCAGGACGGCAGCAGTCCGAGGCCGATGTGCGCGGACCGGCTGTGGTTGTCGATGCCCCACAGCGACGCGGTGCCGACCAGCGTGCCGCCGTCCAGCTCCACCACGGAGAACGGGACATGCCCCTGCTCCGTGTCGTCCACCACGAACTGCGAGACCTTGGAGCCGGGCGTGATCGGCCGCCACGGCCTGCCTTGGGCCCGCGAGGCGTTCACCACGTCGTCGTGGAGCTCCTCCTGCAGGACCGGGATGTCGTCTTCGTGCCGGGCCCTGAGCCCGACCTTGTTGCCCCTCAGCATGCGGGTTTCCTGTCCGACCGGGCTCGCCGACGGCAATCCGACATGGCGACGGTCACCGGTCCGCCGCGAGCCGGAACGCCATCCGGCCGAAGCTGACCTGATCGCCGACCTGGACCACGGCGGCACCGATCACGCGCCGCCCGTTCACTGACGTGCCGTTGGTCGAGCCCAAGTCGCGCAGCACCCACAGGCCGCCCTGCAGGGTGAGTTCGGCGTGCACCCGGGACACCGTCTCGTGACTGAGCCTGAGGCCGCTGGCCGGGTCACGGCCGATGCGCAGCGGATAGCGGCTGTCGGGGCGGGGCAGCAGCAGCTTGGGGAGCCGCTCGGCCTGCCAGGCCCTGCGCAGCCGCACGGGGAAGCCGGAGACCGCCTCGACCGTGCCGAACAGCAGCCGCGACCAGCGGCTCTCGGTCCGCAGGTCGGCGGTGAGCGCGGCGAGTTCGGCGGCGGAACGGGCGGCGAACGCGAGCTCCATCCGCAGGACGAACGTGTCGTGCGAGATCCGCCCCAGGGCAGCGCCTTCCCGGAGCGCTTTCAGCGCCCTGTCACGCTCGGCGTCCGACAACCGCGCGGGATAGGTGTGGAACTCGGAGGACGACGTCACGCAGGTGATTGTCTGGCAGCACGGCCGGAGTGTCCAGGAAACGCAGCACTTCAGAGGAGTACCCCGTCCGGTTCGGTCGTTTTCAGTCCTCCGATCGGGAGGATTCGACGGTGGATTGATCTCGTGTGGCGCACCATGGGACCGGCGACGTCACGGTGAGCAGACGAGGGAGAACCGTCCGTGCAGTTCGAGGTGTGGGCACCACAGGCCGACCGCATGACGCTCCACTGCGCGGACACCACGCGCGCGCTGGAGCCCGATCCGGACCGGGCGGGGTGGTGGACGGGGCAGGCCGAGGCGGACGACGGGACGTTGTACGGGTTCGCGGTGGACGACGGCCCTGTGCTGCCCGATCCCCGTTCGCGCCGCCAGCCGAGCGGGCCCGACGGGCTGAGCTCGGTGGTCGACCACGAGCGGTACGAGTGGCGTGCCGAGTGGGCGGGACGCGGGCTGCCGGGCGCGGTGCTGTACGAGCTGCACGTGGGGACGTACACCCGTGAGGGCACCCTGGACGCGGCCGCCGAGCGGCTCGGGCATCTCGTGGAACTGGGCGTCACACACGTCGAGTTGATGCCGCTGTGCCCGTTCCCGGGGCGGCACGGCTGGGGGTACGAGGGTGTGTCGCTGTGGGCCGTGCACGAACCGTACGGCGGTCCCGAGGCGCTGAAGCGCTTTGTCGACCGGGCGCACGGACTCGGGCTCGGTGTCGTCCTGGACGTCGTGCACAACCATCTGGGTCCTTCCGGCAACTACCTGCCCGCCTTCGGGCCGTACTTCACGGAGACGCATCACACGCCCTGGGGTTCGGCCGTGAACCTGGACGCGCCCGGTTCGGACGAGGTGCGCGAGTTTCTGCTCGGCAGCGCTCTGGCGTGGCTGCGGGACTACCGGATCGACGGGCTGCGTCTTGACGCCGTGCACGCGCTGCACGACACGCGCGCGTGCCACTTCCTGGAGGAGCTGTCGGCCGCCGTGGACACGCTCTCCGGGGAGCAGGGCCGCCCGCTCTTCCTCGTCGCCGAGTCGGACCTGGCCGACCCGCGGCTCATCACCCCCCGCAAGGAGAACGGGCTCGGGCTGCACGCGCAGTGGAACGACGACTTCCATCACGCGCTGCACACCGCGCTGACCGGTGAAGGGCAGGGCTACTACGCGGACTTCGCCCGGGCTCCGATGGCGGCGGTCGCGAAGACGCTGACCGCCGGTTTCTTCCACGACGGCACGTACTCGACCTTCCGCGGCCGCAGGCACGGCCGCCCGCTGGACCTCGCGCGGATCGCCGCGCACCGCCTCCTGGGCTACACGCAGACCCACGACCAGATCGGCAACCGCGCCCAGGGCGACCGGCTGGCTGCCTCCCTCTCCCCCGGCCTGCTGGCCTGCGCGGCCGCGCTGACGCTGACCGGGCCGTTCACCCCGATGCTGTTCATGGGCGAGGAGTGGGCGGCGGGCACGCCCTGGCAGTTCTTCACGGACCACACGGACCCCGAGCTCGCGGAGGCCGTACGCCGGGGCAGGCGACGGGAGTTCGCGTCGCACGGGTGGGCCGAGGAGGACATCCCGGACCCGCAGGACCCGGCCACCCGCGACCGCTCCTGCCTCGACTGGTCCGAGCCGGCAGACGGGCTCCACGCGCGCGTGCTGGCCTGGTACCGCGAACTCGTCGCGCTCCGGCACGCCCAGCCTGACCTCTCGGACCCCGACCTCTCGGACGTCAAGGTCGCCTACGACGAGAACGCCCGCTGGCTCGCCTTCCGCCGCGGTGACGTCCGGGTGGCGGTGAACCTCGGCAAGGAGCGCGCGGCGATCCCCCTCGGCACCCGGCACGCGCGCGTGCTGGCCGCGTGGGAGCCGGATCAGGTGGAACTGCCGGGGGCGGACGGGTTGTTGGGCCTGCCGGGCGAGTCGTGCGTGGTGCTCCTGCAGACGTGACGGGGCGTGACCGGGGACCCGGGGTGGGGGCGGGTCACCCGTCCGGTGCGGCTCGTCCCTCCCTCATTCCTGAAACGTATCGCCCGTCCCGTCCCGGAACTCCGTGACCCGCTCCAGCAGGATCGCCTCCCAGGAGCGCACCAGTTGGGCACGGAGCAGCGGCAACGGGCTGTTGTCGTGGTTCCGGAGGCGGTCGGCGAGGCGGGTCAGGGTGTCGCAGCGGGCGAGCCACAGGCCGCGCAGGCAGGGGCGGGCGCCGTAGCCGGCGAGGGTGGCCGCGCGGACGGCGGCGGGGGCTCCGACGGCGAGGGCCAGGCCTGCGATGTCCTCGGCGGGATCGCCGACCACCGCGTCGGTCCAGCCGAGGACGCCGCGTACCCGCCCGTCGGCGCTCACCACCAGGTGCTCGCCCCTGAGGTCGTGGTGGACGAGGACGACGGCGCCGGACTGTGCGGCGAGTTGGACGGCGGCGGGCGCGGTGAGCTGGTGGAGCCGGGCGGGGTCGAACTCGTCGGCCGCGCCGAGCTGTTCGGCGGCGCGCGCGGCGGCGGCCCTGAGCGCTTCGAGGGACCGGGGCGCGACGCGGGGCACGCCGAGTGTCTCGGCCTGGCGTGCGGGTACCTCGCGCAGTCCGGTGAGAAGTCCGGCCAGGTCGGCCTCGCCCACGGCGGAGACGTCCTGGTGCTCGCCGGAGCCGCCCGGGATCAGGGTGTCGAGCGTGTACGTGAGACCGCTCGCCCACTCGC
Source organism: Streptomyces sp. NPDC050704 (assembly GCF_040654355.1). NCBI lineage: Bacteria > Bacillati > Actinomycetota > Actinomycetes > Kitasatosporales > Streptomycetaceae > Streptomyces > Streptomyces sp. NPDC050704. Next base: position 31,287 of record NZ_JBFAHW010000093.1, read on the forward strand.
CGTGCGCGATGCTGACCGGGACGGCGACCCCGATGTGCGGGCGCACCAGGTCGCGCAGCCGCAGTTCGCGGCGCTGCCGCCGGGAGGCCTCGCGGTCCGGGGCGAGCCGCAGCACATGGCGTGCGCCGACGAACCAGGTGGAGCGCTCGCCGCCCTGGGCGACGGGCCGGATCTCGAGTCCGTCGCCATCCGGGGGGCCGTCCGGGAGCAGGGCGCGGACGAGGCGTCGCACGGTGTCCGCGGTGGGTGTCGCTGCCTGGGTCATGGTCGCGCCGTCCGCCGTTCCGGGGCCGGGGTCTCCTGAGGGTCGGTCAGTGGACGACGGCCATCTCTCGGGGGGTGTTGTTGAGGCGGCGTCCGCCGTCCTCCGTGACCGTCACGATGTCCTCGATACGTACTCCGAAACGGCCCGGCAGATAGATTCCGGGCTCTACGGAGAAGCACATCCCGGGTACGAGCGGCTGCCTCTCGCCCTCGATCATGTAGGGCGGTTCGTGGGTGGTGACGCCGATGCCGTGCCCGGTGCGGTGGATGAAGTGGTCGCCGTACCCGGCCTCGGTGATGTGCGCGCGGGCCACCCGGTCGACGTCCTGGCAGGCGATTCCGGGGCGCACGGCCCGGAACGCGGCCTCCTGGGCCTCGCGGACGATGTCGTGGACCCGTCGCTCCTCGTCGGTCGGCTCGCCCACGTGCACCGTGCGGGAGGTGTCGGAGCCGTAGCCGTGCTTCAGTCCGCCGAAGTCGAGGACGACCATGTCGCCGCGCTCGATGACGCGCTCGCCGGCCTCGTGGTGCGGGCTGGCGCCGTTCGGTCCTGAGCCGACGACCGTGAAGTCCACCTGCGTGTGCCCGAACCGCCGCAGCAGGCCGGCCAGATCACCGGCGACGTCCGTCTCACGGCGGCCCGCGAAGGGAACGTTCAGGATCTCCTCGTACGTCTCGTCCGCGGCCGCGCCCGCGGCGGCCAGGCGCTCCAGTTCGGCGGCGTCCTTGACGGCCCGCAGCATCGGCAGTCCCTCGGTGAGGGAGACGTACGAGGCGCCGGGCAGTTCCTTCTGGAGGCCCAGCAGGTGCAGCGCCCAGGCGTTGTCGCTGACGCCGAACCGGCCCGAGGTGTCGAGGAGCGGGGCCGTCACCGCGTACGGGTCCTTGCCGTCGGTCCAGTCGCGCAGCGTCAGCGCGGGCGCGCCGGCGGCCTTCTCGGCGTCCGGGGCCTCCAGGGTGGGCACGACCAGGACGGGGTCCTGTCCGGCGGCGAGGACCAGCAGGGTGAGCCGCTCGGTGGCCGCGGGCGGCGCGTAGCCGGTGAGCCACACGAGGTCGGGTCCCGGCGCGACCAGCACCCCGGCGAGCCCGGCGTCGGCGGCCGCCCGCGCGGCGCGCGCCATCCGCGCCTGGTAGTCGTCGGCGGTGAAGGGCGCGGGCGTGCCGGTCATCCGGGCCTCCGTAGGTCAAAAAGGGCTACGGGCAGCATCCTGCCCGGACAGCGGGGGCGGCGCGAGCCGGTCGCCGCTTGTTTCTGATGTTCGGACGAGCGGCTTCTCATGGCGTCGCATCAGCTCTCCAGGGCGAGGCGGGCGCCCAGGAGGAGCAGCACCCCTCCGGAGACCTGCTCCAGCCTGCGCCGCACTCCGGCCCGGGACAGCACCGTCCTCATCCGGCCGACGAACCACACGTACACGCTGTAGTAGCCGATCTCGTAGACCGCCCAGAGGGCGGCGAGCCCGACCATGGTGGGCAGGTGCGGCGCGCCCTCCGGCACGAACTGCGGGAGGAAGGACATCGCGAAGATCGCCGCCTTGGGATTGGCGAGATTGATCAGCAGCCCGCCCCGGTAGGCGATCCAGCCGCTCTTCTCGCCGTCCCGCCCTCCGTCGTCGTCCACCGTGCCCTTGGCGTGTCGTGCCTGCCACAGCATCTGTACGCCGAAGACGACGAGTACGACGGCACCGACGACCCGCATCACGTCGTACGCCACTTCGGAGGCGGCGAGCAGCGCGGTCAGGCCGAACGCGGCGACGACTCCCCACACGAAGACGCCGGTCTCGTTGCCGAGCACCGTCAGGAACCCGGCGCGCCTGCTGTGCAACGACCGCTTGATGATCAGCACGGTGCTCGGACCGGGCGAGGCGGCGATCAGCGTGCAGGCGCCGAGGAAGGCGAGGAGGGTGCTCAGCATGGGCCCATCGTGGCCCGCGGCGGCGGGCGTGGCCAATACTTTTCCCTCAGCTCATCCCTAATGAATGAAGATTGCTCAAGCATTAGAACTAATGCTTAGATGCGCTCACGGCATTAAACGGCCATCCAGGGGAGGCGGAAAACCATGCTCGTGCTGGCCCACATCAGCGACCTGCATCTCGACGGAACCGAGCGGGCGACGGAGCGTGCCGAGCGGGTGCGGGACCGGCTGTGGCAGCTGCCGGGGCGGGTGGACGCCCTGCTGGTCACCGGGGACATCGCGGACCACGGGACGGAGGCCGAGTACGAGGAGGCCGCACGCATCCTGGGACTGCGGGACCCGGCCACGCCCTTCCCCGTGCTGACCTGTCCCGGCAACCACGACAGCCGCGCCCCCTACCGCAAGGCGCTGCTCGGCGAACCGGCCGGCGACGGGCCGGTCAACAGCGTCCAGGTCTTCGACGACGCGGCCGTCCTGATGTGCGACTCCAGCGTCCCGGGCAGTGACGAAGGCGAGCTGGACGAGGAGACGTACGCCTGGATCGAGGCGACGCTCGGCGAACTCGACGGCGCGATGCCGGCACTGCTCGCCTTCCACCACCCTCCCGTCGCCCTGCACCACCCCCTGCCGGACGCCTACCAACTGCGTCGGGCCCCGGCGCTGGCCGCCCTGTTGGAGCGCAGGAGCGAGATCGCCGGGATCATCACGGGACACGCGCACACGCCGGCGGCCACGACGTTCGCCGGGCGGCCGCTGGTCGTCGGCCCGGGGGTGACCTGGACGCTGCGGCTGCCGTGGGAGGGCGAGGGCGCGGCGGACCGGGACGCGCCTCCCGGGTTCGCGTTTCATGTGCTGGACGACGAGGGGCGGTTGACGAGCCACTTCAGGGTGGCTGTCTGAGGACGGTCGTGTCGGCGGACGTTCGTCTCGGCGGTCGGTACGGACGGTCGTGTCACGTGATGACGCCGGGGGTCGCGGTCAGCTGCTGGTAGCCGCCGCTCGCGTGCCGCACCGTGAGGGTCACCGTCCTGCCGGGGCGTGCGGTGGCGACGGCCCGCGCGAGGTCGGCGGCCGAGTCGATACGGGTTCCGCCGACGACGAGCAGCACATCGCCCCGTACGAGGCCCGCGGTGTGGGCGGGCCCGGGGACGTGCACGCCGACCAGGAGCGCGCCGGGACCGCCGGTGGCGTCCACGGCCTCCACACCCAGGGACGGCCGCTCCTTGGGCAGGCTCTTGGGCCGGTGCTGTGCCCGGTCCCGGGGTGAGGCCGAACTCCCCGCACTCGGGGCCGGCTTTGCGCCGCTGGGCCCCGGAGACAGGGCGGACGCCCCGGAAGCACTCGCCTGCTTCTGGAGGTCGGCGAGCTTGCTCATCCCGATCACCGTGGCCCCCACGGTGCCGAGTCCGACCCCCGACAGCACGAGGACCGTGCCGACGAAAAGGCCGAAAAGCAAGGTCATGAGCCGTCGCCCGCGCCTACGTGCGGCGTGCGGTCGACGGACCGTACCGGACTTGGGGCCGCCGCCCGGCTCCTGACCCGGCATCGGCTTGGGACGCAGCGCAGTCTGTTCCATGGATCGCCTCCGGCCAGAGCTCTACCCTCCGCAGCGGCGCACGACGATCCCCGAACGAGTGATGCGCTTCATTCCCGTTCGAGTCGTTCCCGTTCGAGTAATTTCCGCTCGGGTCGCTCCCGTCCGGCCCGTTCCCGTTCAGCGCGGGCGCGGCGACGGCTCGCGCCGCGCCCGATCGTGTGGGCGGGCGATGGCGCGAGCCATGGTGAAGCTGCCGCAGGGCGTGGGCTCAGGCCGTGTGGTCCCCGTGGCCGCCGTGCCCGGTGCCGTGGTCGAACTTCAGCGCCTCCTTCGGCATGACGACGAAGGGCCGCATCATGCCCATGTCCTCGTGTTCGAGGAGGTGGCAGTGGTACATGAACCGGCCGTACGCGCCGTCGAACCTGCCCATGACACGCAGCATCTGACGTCCGGGAACCCGGAAGACGTCCTTGTGACCGAGCTCGTTGGGCGCCAGCGGTATCGACGTGCCCGGGTTGTACGCGACCGGGGTGAGCGTGCCGCCCTCCTCGGGCTTGAAGCCCGAGACGTCGTACGCGTCCCGGCCGAGCAGCTGGAAGTCGGCCAGGTGGATGTGCATGGGGTGGACGATGCCCGACAGGTTGAGGAAACTCCACTGCTCGTGGCTGCCCTCGGCGATGGTGAAGCCGAGCCCGTCGTTGAACGTCCGTGACGTACGCCGGTAGGTCTTGGTCGTGCCGTCCGGGCCGGTCAGCTGGATGACGCCGTGCGTGGGGAACTCGATGCCGCTCGGGTCCTCGACCTCCGTCATCTCCCACATCTCCGGGTGTCCCCCGCTGCCCGAGATGCCGGGCGGGGTGAGCACGATCAGCCGGTGCCCGTGTCCGATGTCGTGCGTGAGCCGGCGGAAGGAGCCGGAGAGCACCTCGGGCAGTTCGAAGGTGTCCTCGTGGCCGCTACCGCACACCCGGAACTCCAGCACCGCCGGATACGGCACGTCGTTCACCGGGTCGGGCACGCCCGGCGGCTGGGCGCGGCCCTTGTCGACCAGCCGGAGCCTGCGGCCCGCGAGGCCGCGGAAGTCGACGAGCAGGTCGAAGCGCTCGGCCGGGGCCGCGGTCAGCGTGGGCAGCGCGTCGTCGAAGTCGATCGGGACGGCACGCGGCAGCAGCCCGCCGTCACTGCCGATCTGGTGGATGACTCCCGGGACCGGGTTGTTGTCCTCGTCGACCAGGACGAGGTTGTAGATGCGCGCGTTGGACGCGTTGACCAGCCGGAAGCGGTACCAGCCGTCGTCCACGTCGGCGTACGGCCAGATGCGGCCGTTGACCGTGGTGTACGGGCCGGTGAACGGCGTGGTGACCGGCTTGCCCGTCTCCGGGTCCGCCGGGTTCACGACCACGGTCTTGTGCAGCAGCCGGCCGTTGAGACGGCCGTCCTCGTCCGTGTCCAGGTTCCGGTCGGCGAGCAGCAGCGGTATCTCCCGCTCCCCGCAGGGGAGATGGAGGGCGTCCTCCTCGTCGTCACGGACGAGGTAGGTTCCGTACAGCCCCGCCAGCACGTTCCACCGCGTGATGTTCATCGCGTGGTCGTGGTACCACCACTGCACCGCCTGGTGGTCGTTCGGGTACTCGGAGAGCTGGGCGTCGCCGAAGCCCACGGCGTTGTCGGCCCAGCCGTCGTTGCCGCCGCCCGTCTGGGCGCCGTGCAGGTGGGTCACCGACCAGGCGGGCAGCGCGGCCACGTCCTTGTTGGGCTCGACGCCCTCGCGGCCGGGCTCCGTCGTGGCGGGCGGTGTGCCCGGCGCGCGGACGGGCACCTCGACGGCGGTGACCGGGTACTCGCTCTCCCTGGGAATGCGGTTGGTCCAGGCGATGCGGACCCGCTGCCCGCGGCGCACCTCGATGGTCGGGCCCGGCACCTGGCCCTCGTACCCCCACATCAGGGTCGGCGGCAGCTGCGGGTGCAGTCGCACCCATGTCGGCCGCAGCGCGATCTCGGTCTCCCGGAGCGCGTCGCTCGTGTCGGGCCGGAGCACCGGCGGTACCGGTAACGGGCTTACGTACGGCTCCAGTTCCCCCGGCGCCCGTACCGCGTCGACCTCGCTCGTGAGCTCCTCGGTGATCCTTTCAATGATGTCTGACAAGGCTCGAACACCCCCGTGTTCCGTAATGCGTTCTCTTACCTCAAAAGACTCCTCGCATCGCATCGAAGTTCCCTGAATGCCCCATTCCGGACGAGAAGTTTCGGAAACCGGATATGGAAGGTGAAAGTCCTTTTGTGTGCGGACTCCTTTTGCGTGGCGGGGCCCAGCCTCCGTGTGCGCTGGGCCCGGCCGGCCGGTTCAGAGAGCCGCGATCGGGGCTCCGTGCCGGGTGGTGAAGGGCAGTGACGGGATCTGACCAGGTACGAAGCCGTGGGCGCGGCGGGCCAGGTCGGCGGCTCCGTAGCGACGGCAGCCGCTGTGCCAGTTCAGGATGCCGGCCATCCAGTTCTGCAGTTCGACCACATAACCCTCCATGATCTCGCGGGCCTCGTCCGAGAGCGCGAAATCCTCGTACAGGACGGGGAATTCATGTGCGGCGACATGCTCGAACTGCTGCATACGCTGGGTCATGAGGTCGTTGATGACGCCGAGAGCCGTCGGATAGTCGCAGCCGAAGAAGTTCTGCACGACCAGGATCCCGTTGTGCACCTCACCTTCGTATTCGATCTCCTTCTGATAGGAAAAAACGTCGTTGAGAAGCATCGCGTAGTCCATGGCGGCGTTCTCCAACGACCGGACGGGACCGCTGCGGTAGACCTCCGGCGGCACCTTCGGGCCGTGGCCCAGGCGGCACAGACTCATGGTGAGTTCGGACCCGAAGGTGGCGCGGCGCATCTCCAGGTAGTCGACGGGGTCGGGGATGCGGTGCTGCGCCTGGTTGGCCAGCTCCCACACCCAGCCCTCCGTCATCACGTCGATCGCGGCCCGCAGGGTGCGGCGCGCGTCCGGGGTCATCGCGGCCGTCGTGCGCTGCCACAGGTCGGCGAGGGCGCGCTCCATGGCGTTCGCCGGGGGCGGGATCTCCTCGCCGTCGACGGGCATGCAGGCCGAGAGCCGCGCGGTGCACAGCTTCGCCGCGGCGAAGTCGCGGCGGTGCCCGAAGACCATCGGGTAGTAGTCGTCCCCGTACGTCCCCCACACGAGCCACTGCGAGCTGAGGTCCAGGGCCTCCGGGGTGCCGTCCGGGTCGAGGCCCGCCGAGCACAGCGGCAGGTCGTAGGCGGCGAGCTTGTCCTCGTCCCAGACGCCCTCCGCCAGGATGCCCATGCTGTGGGCCCACGGAGTGATGCGCTGCCGTGCCCCGTCGAGACCCGCGTTCAGCCGGAGCTGGAACGGCATGTAGATGTCGGGGATCCGGGAGGGGCCCACCTTCTGGAAGGGCACGTGCGTGTACGCGCGCAGCCGCTCGGCACCGGCGGCGGCGAGCAGCGCCCCGACGTCCGCGGCGGAGGTGCCGGGACCGGTGAGCCCGTCCAGGGGAGAGGTCGGGCGGGCCCCCTCGTTCATGTAGCGGCTCGACCGCAGGTGCCACTCGTGGCCGCCCGACTGCCAGTCCTGCAGCCCCTGGGTGTACGCGGCGACGGCGCCGACCTCGTCCGGGGTGAGGCCCTTCTCCAGGGCCAGCGCGGGCACTTCGGTGAGTGCCGTGTGCTCGAACTGGTGCAGGCGTGAGGTGAGGATGTCGTTGACGGTGTCGGCGGCCTGCTGGGTCGTACAGCCGAAGAAGGTCTCCAGGACGAGCACGCCGTTGCTCAGCTCGCCCTCGTCCTCGACCTCCCGCTGGTAGGAGAACAGGTCGTTGCGCAGGTGCACGGCGTCGGAGAACGTCTCCATCAGCACGCGCAACGGCCGGGTACCCGCGACCTGTTCGGGGACCTCGGCGGTCGCGTACTCGACGAGTCCGGCCGACCAGGGGGCGCCGCCCACCTTGCGGCGCATCTCGATGTACTCGACGGGGTTGGCGATCCGCCCCTCGTTGATGTTGGACAGCTCCCACATCGACTCGTTGAGCAGATGCTCGGTGGACTCGGCGAACCGCCTGCGCCAGCCCAGGGACATCGAGGGCACCGTGCGCGCCCACAGGTCGGCGAGTCCCGCCTCGACCGGATTCCGCGGCTCCGGGACGGTGTCGGAGAGGTCCAGCGGCATGAAGAGCGGCAGGCGGTCCAGGTAGGCCTTGCCGCCGGCCCGGTCCTGGGTGCGCTTGAAGGTTTCCAGGAAGTGGTCGTCGAAGAAGAAGACCCACACGTACCAGTCGGTGATGAGGGAGAGGGCCGGCCCGTCGCATTCCGGGTGGGTGTACGCGCACAACAGTCCGTAGTCGTGCGCGTCGAGGTCGGACTGCTCCCAGATGCCGGAGCCCTCCAGCATGCCCATCTCGCGTGCCCACTCGGCCGAGTGGGCACGGGCCTCATCGAGATGCGGGTTCAGCCGCGCGGGATACGGCATGTAGAAGTGCGGCAGTTCGAACGGCTGCGTCATGGCCGGGCCCTACCCGCGGTTCCGCGGGGGCATCCGTACGGCGGCGCATGATCGCACCATCGCGTGAACCGATGAGTGGGAGGAGGGAGTTCGGGGAAGGAGGAGCGAGTTCAGGGAAAGGATTCAGAGGCCTCAGAGGTCCCAGAGGGCTCGGAGGGTTTCCGGGAAAGAGTGCCGGCTTCAGGTGGGCACGCCCTGATCGACCGCCTGCGTACACCCTGGCGTCGACCGCCCGACAGGCCCGCTTCACCCCTGCCCGCGAGTCCCCGGAAGGCCCTTGTGCCACCCGCGTCTACGCGCGCAGACTACGGGAGTTCGCGTGTTCCCCTCGCCTTCCGGAGCCCCGATGAACCACTCCAGACCGCATCACCCGCCGTTCTCGCGCCGTGCCGCGCTCGCCGGTCTCGCCGGAGCCGCGCTGACCGGCACGACGGCGGCCGGCGCCTCCGCGAGCACGCCGCGACGCGCCGTCCGGTTCGCCACGTTCAACGCATCCCTGAACCGCGGCACCCGGGGCGCCCTCGTCACGGACCTCTCCACGCCGGACAACCAGCAGGCGCGGAACGTCGCCGAGACCATCCAGCGAGTCGACCCCGACGTCCTGCTGATCAACGAGTTCGACTACGACGAGGACGGCACCGCGGTCCGGCTGTTCCTGCGCAACTACCTGGCCGTGGGCCAGAGCGGCGCGAAACCGGTCCGCTACCCGTACCGCTTCACCGCTCCCGTCAACACGGGCGTCGCCTCCGGAGTGGACCTCGACGGACGGAACGGTGCCGTCACCACGCCGGGCTCCGACGCGTACGGGCAGGACGCGTTCGGGTACGGCTGGTTCCCGGGCCAGTACGGCATGGTCGTGCTCTCCAAGTACCCGATCGACGTCCGCGCGGCCCGCACCTTCCAGAAGTTCCTGTGGAAGGACATGCCCGGCAACGTCATGCCGGACGGGTACTACAGCGCGGAGGCGGAGGCTGTTCTGCGGCTCTCCTCCAAGAGCCACTGGGATCTGCCGGTCCGGCTCGGCCGGGGTTCCTCGTCCGTCGTGCACTTCCTCGTCTCGCATCCCACTCCGCCCACCTTCGACGGGGCCGAGGACCGCAACGGCCGTCGCAATCACGACGAGATCCGGTTGTGGGCCGACTACATCGGTGGGCGGCGTGGTGGCTCTTATCTGTACGACGACCGGGGTGTACGTGGCGGGCTGCGGGGCGGGGCGCGGTTCGTGATCGCGGGTGACCTGAACGCCGATCCGTACGACGGTGACAGCTACGACCACGCGATCCGTCAGCTGCTCGACCACGCGGGGGTGCGGTTGCCCTCGACGCCTCCTTCGAGTGCCGGTGGGGTTGAGGCGGCTCGTCTTCAGGGTGGGGCCAATGCCTCCCACGTCGGGGATGCCGCGTTCGACACGGCGGACTTCGGTGACGTCGCGCCTGGGAATCTGCGGGTCGACCATGTGATTCCTTCGCGTGGGCTCGTGTCGGTCGCGAACGGGGTCTTCTGGCCGACGTCGGATGATCCGCTGTATCGGCTCGTCGGTGGCGGCACGGTTGTTCCGACGTCGGATCATCGGCTGGTGTGGCAGGACGTTCGTCCGGGCTGAGCAGGGATTCCTCGCCCCCGCCGCCCCTACCCGTCCCATCCTCTGGGGCTCCGCCCCAGACCCCGTCGGGGGCCAGCCCCCGAACCCCCGCTCCTCAAACGCCGGAGGGGCTGGAAATCAGCCCCTCC